>JBKJPN010000106.1:0-25364 GCA_046595125.1 Ferruginibacter sp. | reverse complement strand
CTATCAAGAAGGTGGAGCCACACTTGGGTTATATTCATCGCTCCATCGAGAAAATGTGTGAGAGCCTTACCTACCGGCAGTTTATTTATGTTACCAGCCGCATGGATTATCTCTCATCGCATATCAATAATCAGGCTTGTGCGCTTGTAGTTGAAAAAGGAATGCAGATTGAAGTGCCCGAAAGGGCACAGGTGATACGGGTGATTATGGCAGAGCTTACAAGAATTGCATCGCATGAATTATGGTGGGGCGCTATGGCCATGGATATCGGTGCATTCACACCTTTCTTCCACGCTTTCAGAGAAAGAGAAACCATCAACGATATTATGGAAGAAACCTGCGGTGCCAGATTGACGATGAATTATATGGTACCAGGTGGTGTGATGCAGGAACTGCATCCCGACTTTCAGAAAAAAGTAAAAGAGTTCATCGTTTTGTTTAGGTCGAAAGTGCATGAGTATGAAGAGATGCTGACCGGTAATATTATTTTTCAAAACAGAATGAAAGGTGTGGGTGTGCTATCGAAAGAAGATGCGATCTCATTTGGTTGCACGGGCCCAGTTGGCAGAGGAAGCGGCGTTGAATGCGACATAAGAAAACTATATCCGTATGATGTATATGAGAAAGTAAAGTTTGATGAAGTAATTGAAACAGCCGGAGATTCTTTGGCACGTTACATGGTGCGGATAAAAGAATTGCATCAATCCGTTTCTATCATTGAACAATTAATCGATAATATTCCCGAAGGAGATTTTCAGGCAAAAACAAAAGCCGTTTTAAAATTACCCAAGGGAGAATTTTATCAGCGTGTTGAAACAGCCAGAGGCGAATTTGGTGTATATATAGTAAGTGAAGGAGGAATGACACCGCACCGGATTAAATTTCGTTCGCCGGGTTTCTCCAATCTTTCTGCGCTGGATCATATGGCAAGAGGAAGCAAGTTGGGAGATTTAGTAGCGATGATGGGAACGCTGGATTTGGTGATACCGGATATAGATAGGTAAGGCAACCCCCTCCAACTCCCCCGGTGGGGGAGAGTTATTGTAGCGAAGAATTTGGAGGAGATTAAAATGAGCACTTTATTAAATGAATAGACATAACTAATTTAAAAACTGCCATCTACCAGTTCCCTCTCCTCCGGAGAGGGGTTGGGGTGAGGCCGCATGTGGAGCTTACATAACATATCGTCTTCCATTCAGGATTGGTTGAACCAAACATTCAGTCCGACCTGGTCATTAATCATGCAGATGGTTATTGCCGGTATTGCCGTGATCAGCCTTTTTGCGATTCTTGGTTTAGTGTTAGTATTGATGGAAAGAAAAGTTTCGGCATGGATGCAAATCAGGCTTGGTCCAAACCGTGTTGGCCCAAAGGGAATTTTACAATCATTTGCCGATACTTTAAAATTATTGGTGAAAGAAGGATTAACACCCGGCGGTGCTGATAAATTTTTATTCAACCTGGCACCTATACTGGCATTGGTTGTTGGTATGTTATTGATGGCACCTATTGCATTCGCCAAAGATTTTCAATTGTGGAATTTAAATATTGGTGTACTATATGTGTCAGCTGTTTCCTCTATCATGGTCATCAGTATTTTAATGGCGGGCTGGGCAAGCAATAATAAATATTCTTTGATGGGAGCAATGCGTAGCGGAGCACAGATTGTGAGTTATGAATTATCTGCAGGGCTTTCCATTCTAACAATCGTTGTGTTATGCGGCAGTCTTAATATTTCTGATATCATTTATTCGCAGGCCGATGGTTGGTGGATTTTTAAAGGACATATTCCGGCAATCATTTCTTTTGTGATTTTTATTATTGCTGTAACAGCTGAAACAAACAGAGCGCCCTTTGATTTGGCTGAAGCAGAATCAGAATTAACAGCCGGTTTTCACACCGAATATTCAGGAATGAAATTCGCTTTATTCTTTTTGGCAGAATATGTGAATGTATTTATAGTATGTGCCATTGGTGCAACTTTGTTTTTAGGCGGATGGATGCCCTTTCATATTGGCAACTGGGAGTCATTTAATCATATAATGGATTATATTCCAAGCAGTATCTGGTTTTTTGGCAAAACTTTTTTCCTGATCTTTCTGATTATGTGGTTCAGGTGGACTTTCCCACGTTTACGAATCGATCAATTATTAAATTTAGAATGGAAATATTTATTGCCAATAAGCATGTTTAATTTATTATTGGTAACAGTGATTGCGATTTTGGGATGGCATTTTTAAACACCCAGCCCCCGCCAACTCCCCCAAGGGGGAGAGTTATCGTAGCGATAATTGTGGAGCATGTAAAAGTTAAAGGATGATATCATCAAAGGCAGCCAATTCCAGTTCCCTCTCCTTTGGAGAGGGGTTGGGGTGAGGTCAAAAAGAATGTATGAGTGATAATTTAAAACAGAAAGACTCTTCTTCAACTTCCCCTTCAGGGGGTTGGGGGCTACAGTATTTTAAGGATATCTGGAGCGGAGTTAAATCGTTGCTTGTCGGTATGCGCCGTACCGGGTATTATTTTACGCATCACAAGGAAATTATCACCCAGCAATATCCTGACAACAGGGAGACCTTGAATCTTCCGGAAAGATTTAAAGGCGAAGTGATTTTAACACATGACGAAAACAATGAGCACGCCTGCACCGGATGCACAGCTTGTGAACTGGCTTGTCCGAATGCAACGATAAAAATTGTTACTCAATTTAATGTTACCCCAGAGGGCAAAAAGAAAAAGGCATTAGACAAGTTTGTGTATCACTTGGAGCTTTGTACCATGTGTAATCTATGCATCATTGCCTGTCCTACTGATGCAATTAAAATGGCGCAGACATTTGAGCATAGTGTTTTCAATAGGGCAGACCTGACTAAAACTTTAAATAAACCCGGATCTAAAATAAGAGATGGAGTAGAATAATGAGCGGAGCAACTATTATATTTTATTTACTAGCCGCACTCACTTTGGTGAGTGGGATTCTTGCTGTTACTACAAGGATGATCTTCCGGGCTGCTATCTATTTATTGTTTTCATTGATTGGCATAGCCGGCATTTATTTCTGGCTACAATATGAATTTATTGCCGCGGTACAGATTATTGTTTATGTAGGAGGAATTGTGGTGCTCATCATCTTCTCCATCTTTTTAACACAGCAAGCTGGTGAAGAATTACCAAAGCAAAAAATCGGAAGACAAATTTTTTCGACACTTGCAGCTTTTTGTGGACTGGCTTTAGTACTTGTACAATTAGTACAACATGAATTTGTTATAACAAACGGCAAGCTTATTGAACCAAGTGTAACCAATATCGGCAACCAAATGCTGGGTGTGAATGATGGTGGCTATGCTTTGCCATTTGAAGTAGTAAGTATTTTATTATTAGCAGCATTAATTGGCTGTATTGTCATCGCATTAAAATCAGAATCTGAAACCACATGATGGAACCGGGACTATATCATATTTTATTTCTTAGTGCCGCACTGTTTTTTATCGGGGTGTACGGTTTCTTTACACGTAGAAACCTGGTTACGATGTTGATGAGTGTGGAGTTGATATTGAACAGTGTGAATTTGAATTTTATTGCCTTCAATAAATATGTATGGTACGATAAACTGGATGGCCTGTTCTTTACCATTTTTATTATTGCCATTGCGGCAGCAGAGGCAGCCGTTGCAATTGCAATCATAATAAATCTCTATAGAAGTCATAAATCGATTGATGTAGAAAATGCAGAAGAATTAAAATATTAGATGCCGAACGCAACTTTCATACTGCTTATCGTTTTACTGCCACTGGCAGGTTTTGTGATGCTCGGTATTTATGGACGCAAATATTTTCAAAACACATCCGGCATTATTGGGACAACCTTACTGTTGATTTCAACTGCGCTGGCTTTGTACACGGCCTATGGTTATTTCTTTGAGTATGGAAAGGTACATGGCATTTATCAAAAACTGGTCCCGCTAAAATATACCTGGCTGCAGTTTAGTGAGGGTGTTTCAATAGATATGGGCATCATCATCGATCCTATATCTGTAATGATGTTGGTGGTGGTAACATTTATTTCTTTAATGGTGCATATCTATAGTTTGGGTTACATGAAAGGTGATGAACGATTCCCAACTTACTACGCATTCCTTGGCTTATTTACTTTTTCCATGCTGGGATTGGTTATCTCCTCAAACATTTTCCAGATTTATATTTTCTGGGAACTCGTTGGTGTTTCTTCTTTCTTATTGATTGGATATTATTACGATAAACCCAGCGCTGTTGCTGCCTGTAAGAAAGCTTTTATAGTAACTCGTTTTGCCGATGTTGGATTTTTAATTGGCATTTTAATTCTTTCATTCTATTCGGGTACTTTAGATTTTAATACACTCATTGAAAGACTGACTTCTGCTGAATCAACGGAATTTAAAAATGCCGTTGCTGCTTCCTTCATGGGTATGTCTGCATTAACCTGGGGATTGGTGTTGGTATTCATCGGAGGTGCCGGAAAGAGTGCCATGTTCCCTTTGCATATCTGGTTGCCCGATGCGATGGAAGGCCCAACACCGGTTTCGGCATTAATACATGCGGCAACCATGGTGGTTGCAGGTGTATTTTTGGTAGCAAGATTATTTCCTGTTTTCGCCATTTCGGCTCCGGATGCATTGAGCCTGGTTGGTTACGTTGGTGCAATCTCGGCGTTGATAGCAGCAGTAATTGCCTGCACACAAACAGATATTAAAAGAGTGCTGGCTTACTCTACCATGAGCCAGATTGGGTACATGATGTTTGCCCTTGGTGTTTCAGATTATGATAATGGAGGATTATTGGGGCATTCTAGCTTGGGTTATACCGCTTCCATGTTTCATCTGTTTACCCATGCCATGTTTAAAGCGCTGCTATTTTTAGGAGCTGGTGCGGTGATACATTATATACATAGCAACGAAATGAAAGACATGGGTGGTCTGAGAAAATATTTACCTATCACACACATAACTTTTTTAATTGCCTGCCTGGCTATTGCCGGTGTTCCACCTTTTGCAGGCTTCTTTAGCAAAGAAGAAATTTTATTGGCGGCATATCAGAATAATGCTGCCATTTACTGGATCGCATTAATTACTTCGGGCCTTACGGCGTTTTATATGTTCCGTTTATACTTCAGTATTTTCTGGAACAAAGAAGCTCAGGTACATGATGAACATAAAAGTGAAGGAGGCTTTACTATGATGATGCCGTTGGTTTTATTAGCTTTTGGAGCGGCTGCAGCAGGGTTTATTCCATTCGGACATTTTGTTAGTTCAGATGGTACAAAACTGGAAACTGAATTCCATCTCCTGTTCTCCATAGCTCCGGTTGCATTGGGGCTTGCCGGCATTTTCGTCGCCATGTGGATGTATAAGAAGCAAAGCGACAGAGCAGATAAATTTGCTGCATCATTGAACGGCTTATATAAAGCCGCTTATCATAAATTCTATATTGATGAGATTTATATCTTCATTACTAAAAAAATAATTTTCAATTTAATTGGAAGACCGGCGGCATGGTTTGATAAGAACGTGGTAGATGGATTGGTGAATGCAACCGGTAATGCAACAAAAGATATTTCTGAAACTATAAAAGGATTTCAATCGGGCAAAGTACAATCTTATGCCATTTACTTTTTAGTAAGTGTGATAGGGTTGGCCGTGTTGTTTATTTATTTATGGCGATAACAAAAGGAAGTCAAGTTTTAAAAACTTGACTTCCTTAACATGAAACTGTAAAATGAATTTGATATTTTTCTTACTGCTTCCACTACTCACGGCAATAATCATATTGCTGCTGCGTAATGCCACACAGGTTAAATGGGTGGCATTGGCAGGAGCAACATTGCAGTTTGTTTTGGCCTTCGTGTTATTATTTACTTTCCGTGAACAGAGAGCCGATGGTAATACTGCTCAAATGTTGTTCGAAACAACCTACAACTGGTTTCCTTCCTGGGGCATTAGTTTTCATTTGGGTGTAGACGGAATTTCTGTGGCGATGATATTATTAACAGCGTTTGTTGTAATCGCAGGCGTCTTGGTTTCCTGGAACGTAACTAAAATGACGAAGGAGTTTTATTTTCTGCTTATATTATTAAGTCTGGGTGCATATGGCTTTTTTATTTCGCTTGATCTCTTCATTCTTTTTTTCTTTTTAGAAATTGCTGTAATTCCAAAATATTTATTGATAGGAATTTGGGGAAGCGGCAAAAAAGAATACAGTGCCAATAAACTGGCATTGATGTTAATGGGTGGCTCGGCTTTAGTTTTAGTTGGATTACTTGGTATTTATTTTTCAGGAACCGAACACAGTTTTGATTTGCTTAAATTATCGCAGCTGAATATTCCGATTAAAACACAAATGATTTGCTTTCCGTTATTGTTTGTTGGCTTTGGTGTTTTCACAGCTTTATTTCCTTTTCATACCTGGGTGCCCGATGGTCACTCATCTGCACCAACAGCGGGTTCCATGTTTTTGGCAGGCATTTCTATGAAACTCGGTGGCTACGGTTGTTTACGTGTAGCTACCTACCTGATGCCTGATGGCGCTAAAGAATATGCAACTTTCGTTATAGTGCTTTCTGTGATTGCTATTTTGTACGGAGCTTTCGCTACCATGATGCAGAAGGACCTGAAATATATTAATGCTTATTCCTCCATCAGTCATTGTGGATTTGTATTGCTAGGTATTGGTATGTTGACCAAAACTTCCATGACCGGTGCAGTAATGCAAATGGTTTCGCATGGTTTGATGACGGCCCTTTTCTTTGCTGTTATTGGTATGATATACGAACGCACACATACCCGGCAGGTTAGTGAGATGGGCGGATTGCTGAAGAGAATGCCTTTTGTCATTTCTATTTTATTTATTGTGGGATTGTGTTCACTGGGTTTACCGGGACTGAGTGGATTTGTGGCAGAGATGAAGGTCTTCATGGGGTCATGGGAACATTCCGATACATTCAGCAGAGTAGCAACTATATTGGCTTGTCTGTCGATTGTAGTAACAGCCGTTTATATTTTGCGTGCCGTCACAAAAGTTTCAATGGGGCCACTGACGGCTGGTTATGAGGAATTGAAAGATGCCACCTGGAATGAAAAACTGGCTGCGTTGATATTGGTGGCAGGTATTATTGCGATTGGTGTTGCACCATTCTGGTTGAATGATTTGATTCGTCCTGGTGCGGAAATAATTATGCAAAAATTTGCCCCTTAGTTTTTTGGGCAGGATTATATTGAAATGAATTTATGGAACCACATAGGCACATAGGACACAGTAGAAATACAGACACATAGTTTTCCTATGTGAAGGCCTATGTTTTCTATGGCCTATGTGGTCCAAACAAAATAAAAAGGAATGAATGAATTTGTAACATTGATGAAACCTGAACTGGTATTGACCTGTATCATTTTCCTCTTGCTGTTTATCAAACTGGGCAAGGGGATAAAAAATGAGCCGTTGTTATTGCTAATACAAGTTTTATTGCTGTTGAATTTTCTATCAGGATTCTTTTTTAATGAAGCAGGCTCTTTATTCGATGGTATGTATCAAACATCGCCCATGATTGTTTTGCAAAAAAATATTTTGAACCTCGCTGTCTATCTCATTTCATTATTGTTTTCATCCTGGTTTAAAAAGAGTGAACACATGCCTGAGTTTTTTATGCTGATGTTATCGGCATTGTTGGGTATGTTCTTTTTAATATCGAGCGGAAATTTATTGATCTTCTTTTTAGCACTGGAGCTTGCAACAATACCTGTGGCCGCTATGGCCAACTTCGACCTGGATAAAAAGCGATCTTCTGAAGCTGCCATGAAGATGATTCTTTCTTCAGCTTTCTCATCTGGTATTTTATTATTTGGTATTTCATTGGTCTATGGTGCAACCGGCACCATTAGTTTTGCAGAAATTCCAATGCAATTACATGGAACACCGCTGGAGGTTTTAGCCTTGGTATTTTTATTTGCTGCCTTCGCTTTTAAATTGTCCATTGTGCCTTTTCATTTATGGACGGCCGACGTGTATGAAGGTTCACCCATGGCAACCACTTCATTTTTGTCAGTAGTTTCTAAAGGTGCAGTTGCTTTTATTTTTATGGCAACGTTGTACAAAGTATTTCAACCCATGCAGGCAGTATGGTACAATCTGTTGATGATACTTTCCATTGCAACAATGATTATCGGAAACCTGTTTGCATTAA
This sequence comes from Ferruginibacter sp., assembly GCA_046595125.1. Lineage (GTDB taxonomy): Bacteria > Bacteroidota > Bacteroidia > Chitinophagales > Chitinophagaceae > Ferruginibacter. Next base: position 17,153 of record JBKJPN010000106.1, on the reverse strand, counting down.
GACAGCAAAACATAAAACGCTTTCTTGCTTTTTCATCCATAGCACAGGTTGGTTTTATCATGGTGGGCATGAGCAGTAATTCCATTCAGGGTACAACATCGGTTGTTTATTTTATTCTGATTTATGTTTTTTCTAACCTGGCAGCTTTTGGCGTTGCCGCAGCTATTGCTTCTCAAACCAATAAAGAAGAGATTGATGATTATAAAGGATTGTATAAAACGAATCCGTTTTTAAGCTGGATACTTGCATTGGCATTATTTTCTTTAGCAGGCATTCCGCCAACAGCAGGCTTCTTTGGCAAATTATTTTTGTTGACGGCAGGTGCATCGAAAGGATCTTATCTTTTCATTACCATTGCAGCTTTGAACATGATCATCTCTTTGTATTATTATTTACGAGTGATACGTTCTGTGTTTATGGAGAAGAATGAAACTCCGATTGAAAAAATAAAAATTGAACCATCGGCAAAACTGGCGCTGGTTATTTGTGGAGCAGGTATTGTTTTAGTTGGTTTGTTAAGCTGGATTTATGATTACATAGAGAAACTGGTTTAGGAGTTTAGGGTTTAGAAGTTTAGGGCACCCAACTAAACTTCTAAACCCTAAACCCTAAACCCTAAACTTCTAAACCAATGGCAATTAATAAAAATCATGAGTTTGATGAGTTGGATGGCGTTAAGTGCGGCATCGTGGAAAAGAATGTGCTGCCGGAAAGAGTTGCTTTCTTAAAAAAATTACTGGAGTATAATGGTTTTACTGTTGTTGTTGTTCCATCACCACCTCCAAAAGCTGCTCCTGCTCCTAAACCTGTTGAAGGCGAAGAAAATGTTGCGGCACCTGAGCCGATACCAGTTACTCCGGAAACTTTTACTGTTGGCGTTACAGATTACACATACAACACCATCAATGCTATTTTTGGCAGGTTGCTAAAAACACCCAATGGGCATGTGGTTACTATGGCTTACTGGCAACAGAAAGAAGTGATGAGCCACGATGAGATTCCTTATTATGAAGATAAAAGTTAAAACATAAAAAATGGACAATACAAACAAACGCAAACTGCTGCTGCCTTCCTTCGCCATATTTTTAATGACTATGAGTTACCTCAGACTAAAAGGATCTGAATGCATCAGGCCCATTCATATTGTAACACTGCTCGTTTTGGGAGGAGCAATTGGGGTGTTACTGGTAAACATTGTTAATTTGATAAGAGAGAAGAAGGATAATTAGGTTTTCACAATCCAAGTTTCTTATATCCCTGTGTAAAAATCAATCACTGGTTAACGCTCTTTTTAGCACAACTTTATTGTTTGCTGTGCTAATTTTAATGCATGAAACAACTGCTATATTATTTTTTATTTCTGTATTTTTTATTCCTGTTCTTTCCCAATCACAGGATTTAGTTTTTACATTGAAAGGAAAGTTTCATCCTCCTTCATCAACTACTTCCTATAAGAATCTAAAATTTGCCTTAGGTTATTCTGCAACAAAAATCAACTGATCCCTACAATTTTTCCGTCCACCACATCTATATTTTTTGCCTGCGGAGTTTTTGGTAACCCCGGCATGCGCATAATCTCACCGCAAACGGCAACAATAAATCCTGCGCCTTTGTTTATTACGATGTCTTCCACATCAATCGTAAAACCTCCATCCAGACCACTCTTCGCAACATTGTCAGTAAATGAGTATTGTGTTTTTGCCATACAAACAGGCAGGTGACTCAATCCCAGTTTTTCAATTCTTGCAATCATGTCTTTTGCTTTTTTGTACAGTACTACCCCGTCGCCTCCGTAAATTTTTTGAACAATCTTGTTCATCTTCGTTTCAATATCATCGCTTAGTTCATATGTGTGTTGTAACGGGGGAGATGGATTTTCGCAAATATCAACTACAGCCTGCGCCATTTCAACTGCACCATCACCACCTAAGGAGAAAGCATCATTAACGGCAAAAGCCGCGTCATTTTCCCCGCACCAGTTTCTTAAGAACTCAATTTCTTTTTCATCATCTACGCCATGTCGGTTTATTACTACCAATACTTTTTGGCCAAATGTTTTGAGTATTGAAATATGCTTTTGTAAATTTCTTAATCCTTCTTTTAATTTACTTAAATCAGGCTGTTTCATTTCTGCCTCGGTGGAGCCTCCACTTAGTTTTAGAGCCTGCAAAGTTGCCACCAGCACGCTCATGGCAGGTTGCAATCCGGCTTTGCGACATTTTATATTGAAGAATTTTTCTGCACCCAGGTCACTGGCAAATCCGGCTTCGGCAACAACATAGTCACCAAACTGCATGGCTGTTTTGGTAGCCATAAGCGAATTGCAACCGTGAGCAATATTTGCAAAAGGTCCTCCGTGAATCAACGCAGGCGTATGTTCTAGAGTTTGCACCAAATTGGGAAGTATCGCATCTTTCATCAGCGCCGTTATAGCGCCTGTCACTTCCAGGTTTTTTGTTGTAAATGGTTCGCCTGCAAAAGTAAAACCAAGCAGCATCTCATCAATCTTATTCCGCAGGTCATCCAACCCTTCAGATAAACATAACACAGCCATCAGTTCACTAGCCGGTGTAATTACAAAACCTGTTTCGGTGGTTATACCATTATTTGGGCCATGCAATGCTGTTACAATATTTCTCAGCGACCTATCATTTACATCCAAGCAACGTTTCATTAAAACAGTTTTAACCCCTTCAGGTTTTCCTCGATTGTAAAAACGATAGTTATCTATTAAAGATGATAATGTGTTGTTAGCAGCAGTGATGGCATGAAAGTCGCCGGTAAAATGCAGGTTAATATCTTCCATTGGCACTACTTGAGAGAATCCTCCACCTGCTGCTCCACCTTTCATTCCAAAACATGGTCCCAGCGAGGGCTCACGTAAAGCCAGCACTACTTTTTTATTTAGTTTGTGGAGTCCATCAGCCAAACCAACCGAAGTGGTAGTTTTACCAACACCAGCTTTATTAGGTGTGATGGCAGTAACCAGTATCAGTTTTGATTTCGCAATTTTTTGCTCATCAAATTCGGTAATGTTTATTTTGGCTTTATGATGTCCATAAGGCACCAGCAATTCGGCAGGTAAACCCATCTCAGCTGCTACCGCAGTTATCGGGAACATAATATTTTCATTCGCTATTTCGTAGTCAGATTTCATGAAATTAGTTTTTGAGTACCTTAAATGTAAGTAAAATGAGCTTCATATAAAATACAGTTTCTGGAAATTTAAAAGCCTGTCAATTAGTGACAGGCTTTTAACAAGAGTTATAATAAATTTAAACTAGCTGATTTTCCCCAGCACCAGCTTCTTCACTTCACTCAAAGCAATTCTTTCCTGTTGCATCGTATCCCTGTAACGGATGGTAACCGTGTTATCTTCTTTGGTCTGATGATCAATAGTTACACAAAATGGTGTACCTACAGCATCCATTCTGCGGTATCTTTTACCAATGGCATCTTTCTCTTCATAAAAACAATGAAAAGCAGATTTGCATTCGTTCATTAATTCTTTTGCAATTTCAGGCAGGCCATCTTTTTTTAATAAAGGAAGTATAGCCAGTTTAGTAGGAGCAATTTTGGCAGGAATCTTTAATACCACACGGCTGTCTTCAGTTCCATCTTCTTTTAACCATTTCTCTTCGGCATAAGCAAGGCTTATGACCGTTAAGAAAAGTCTGTCCAGCCCAACAGAAGTTTCTACAACAAAAGGTGTGTAGTTACCGTAAGGCTTTCCATCTTCTTTCAAATCATTATCAAAATACTGTATTTTCTTTTTGCTGAATTCCTGGTGCTGCTTCAAATCAAAATCGGTACGGCTATGAATACCCTCCAGTTCTTTCCATCCAAACGGAAATTCAAATTCAATATCCAATGCTGCATCGGCATAATGCGCCAGCTTAACATGATCATGAAAACGTAATTTCTCAGCAGGAACACCCATGCTCTCATGCCATTTCTTTCTTTCGTCTTTCCAGTAATTGTACCAATCCATTTGTGTACCAGGGCGAACAAAGAACTGCATTTCCATCTGTTCAAATTCCCGCATGCGGAAAATAAACTGACGAGCAACAATCTCATTACGAAAAGCTTTACCGGTTTGCGCAATACCAAAAGGTATTTTCATCCTGCCGGTTTTTTGCACATTTAAAAAGTTTACAAAAATGCCTTGCGCCGTTTCCGGGCGTAAATAAATGGTATCACTTTCTTCCGCTACGCTACCAATTTTGGTGCTGAACATGAGGTTGAATTCTCTCACCTCCGTCCAATTACAGGTTTTGCTGATGGCGCATTTTATTTTATTGTCTTCAATTAGTTTTTTAACTCCAGAATAATCATTTTTAGCAAGCAACGATTCCATGGTTGCAATAAGCTCTTTTGCCAATTGCTCATTGCCAATTGCCAATTGTTCATCCGCAAATCCTTCAATCAAATGATCAACTCTATACCTTTTATTACTGTCTTTGTTATCAATCATCGGGTCGCTGAAATTATCAACGTGTCCGCTGGCTTTCCAGGTAGTGGGATGCATAAAAATAGCCGCATCAATACCTACAATATTATCATGCATCTGTGTCATGCTCTTCCACCACTCATCACGTATATTCTTTTTTAACTGGGCGCCATTCTGACCGTAATCGTAAACGGCCGCCAGGCCATCATAAATTTCTGAGGATTGAAAAATGTAGCCGTATTCCTTACAATGGGAGATTAGTTCTGCGAACTTGCCTGCCGTTGAGGCAGGATTATTTGTTTCTTTTGCCATGGGCGCAAAAGTACGGCAAAACTCAAAAACTATAATCAATCATTTTACAATCAAAATAAGCCTATACCTTTGTATTTCAGCAGATAATTAATAACAGAATGGAAGTAACAGCGGAAAAAATAAAGGCGGTGAGAAAGCAGTTAAGGGCAGGAACACCAGAGGGTGAAATTAAGAATGAGCTGCTTGCTGAAGGTTATTCTGCGGAAGACCTTGAAAAAATATTTACACCTCACCGGCCCGATATGCGGAGCTGGTACCTTGTTTTCGCCATCTTGTTTTTCCTAGTTGGCTTTTACAATTTGGTAACCGGCAATAGTTACCTGTTCCTGATATTTGGTGCGGCAATGTTTGCGGTTTATTATGCAGAAAGACGAAGGATTAAAAAAGCTGCTTAATACATTAGCCAAAGCTCCATGATGCAAATTAAATTGGCAAAACCTATTCGGTATTTTTCGTAACCGATGTTTCAATAATCGATTTCGTTTCGGGCTGTTTTTCTATAGAATCTGTTGATTCCACTTCTATTTCCTGAACCCATACTGCATAATTGTTTGGATATATCCTTGAACCCGAATGTGCAGCATACACATGGGTAAAAACGGCGCCAAAGTATAAGATCATAGAAGAATAGTACACCCACAATAACATCACAATTATTGAGCCAGCAGCTCCATAAGAAGATGAAAGCTGGCTTTGCCCCAAATAATATCCGATTGCAAATTTACCCAGCATGAAAAGAGCAGCAGTGGTAAAAGCCCCTGCTCTCACATGTTTCCATTTAATTTCAGCATCGGGCAATATTTTAAAAATCATACCAAACAAAAGTGAAACAACAGCAAATGTTAGTAGGACATTAAAGCCATATACCATAACCAACGTTAACTGAGGAAATGTATTAGTCAAGTGATTAATCAATGTGTCCATCAAACCGTTAATAAGCAACGAGACCAATAATATAAAACCAAGGCTTACAACAATTGAAAAAGAAAGCACCCGGTTAAAGATTAGTTTCAACAATCCCTTTCCTTTTTTAGGTTTTGCTTTTAATTTCCAAATCAGGTTTATTGAATCCTGTATTTCAGTGAATACACTGGTTGCGCCAAATAAAAGTGTAATACCTCCAATAATAGTTGCAAACCGGCTTCCCTGCGATGATGCAGCATTTCGGATAGTTTGTTGAATCTGTAGTGCCGCGTCTGTACCAACAAAATCAGATATCTGTTTATATAAGGTTCCTTCAATAGCCGATCTACCATAAAAAATATTGCTGATGGAAATAATAATGATTAGCATAGCGGGTAAAGAGAACAGTGTATAAAATGCAAGAGCCGCACTCAATTTAAACACCCTGTTATCAATAAAATCTGAGAAGGATTGTTTAGTAATAGACCATATGCTTGTAACCAAAATTTTCATGTTTTATGTAAGCTTCACATTTTGTTGATGTCTGTCCTTATCTCTTAAATTCTTTTTTTCAAAATTCTTTGCTAACGCATCGGTTAAATCTACACCTGTTTGATTAGCTAAACATATTAACACCCAAAGTACATCTGCCAATTCATCGCTCAGCTCTTTTCCTTTGTCTGAGTCCTTAAATGATTGTTCGCCATATTTCCGCACCATCAACCTGCTTAGCTCACCAACCTCTTCCATTAATATGCCAAGATTGTTAAGTTCACTAAAATATCTCACACCTACGGTTTTTATCCAATTGTCAACATCTGTTTGCGCTTGTTGTATAGTCATTGTTACACGAATTTTATTCAAGAATTACACGAATTATCATAAAATACAACCCTTTCTGACGTAAATGATTTTTCACCAAAGTTGGCAATAATACCTAACTGTAATCCGGAAGCCTTTAAGTAATTAATTGTTTGAGTGACAAAATTATTTACAATCATGTAGGAAGCTTTCACTTCTAAAATTATAGAGTCATAAATAATAAAATCGGCATAGTTCCTGTGTGGAAGGATTATATCTTTATATTGAATCTTAAACTTTTTTTCTCTTATAAATTCAATTTTCTTTGATTTGAATTCATATTCAAGAGCGTCTTTATAAACAATTTCTTTAAATCCCATTCCGAACTCCCGGTGAATCTCCATACATATTCCAATCAGTTGATACGATTCTTCTTTTAAAATGATATCTGACATAGTATTTGCTTTTTAATACGTGTAATTCGTGAATAAAATTCGTGTAATTAAAACTACTCCTTATTCTTCGTATCAATAACAATCGTTACCGGCCCATCATTCAGCAACATCACTTTCATATCAGCCCCAAATTCACCTGTAAAAATATTTTTACCCAAATCTATCTGTAACTGTGCAATCATTTTTTTATACAACGGAATAGCAACATCAGGTTTGCTTGCTTTAATGTATGAAGGCCTGTTTCCTTTTTTTGTAGATGCATGCAAAGTAAATTGACTTACCAGTAAAATGTCTCCATCAATATCTTTCACTGAAATGTTAGGCACTTTGTTTTCATCATCAAATATTCTCAGGTTTACAATCTTATTACTGAGCCATTCAATGTCTTCATTATTATCTGCATCTTCAATTCCAACTAGAACAAGTAAGCCGAAACCTATCTCCGAAAACACACTGCCATCAATAGTTACAGAAGCCTTTGAAATTCTTTGTATAACTGCTTTCATGCGTTAAAATTATTTTATCCTGTTTGCTGTAAATAAAAATACGGCACTCAGCACCAGCGGTATCCAGAAAAGACTATGCATAAATTTTCCTTTCTCTGAAAAGCTAAAAATCATCAATGCTATAACAATGCAAAATAAAGCTATTGTTGAAAACACTTTTTTTCTGCTCATGATTTATTTTTTATAAAGCTACTCTTTACAAGTAAGTATTTCAATTATCTGTAGATGTTTTCTATTCATGAGTAAACGATAAGGTAAAATCATATTTTAACTGAAATTATTTAGCGGAATATTGGGCCAACTATTTTCTATAAATACTTGGCCCAGGTTAAAGTAGTCGTACTATTTCTACAACGCCTGTTTCAGGCAAACAGGCAACAAATGCAGCAAAATCAACCCATTGAAACATTACTGAAATTACCAAGATTTTAAACAAACATTTTATTATCTGGATGGGGAAAAGTGAGCAAATCCAATACGGGTTTGAGTCTTCCAATTTATCCACCAATTTTGTCCACAGGTGTTAATATTTATAAGTTTGATTGTTCAGTCAATACAAATATTTTCGTTTGCTTAACAATTACTTAACCCAACTTACTAAGCCTTACTAATATATGTCAAAGAAATCGCTAGCTGCAAAAGGGCTCCAATTCTCACGTCAGTTTACCAAAGACGACGTTAGTCCATTCGATATGTTTGAATACGATTATCGTACTTCAGTCATTAAAAATCCAACCGGAGAAGTTGTTTTTCAAATGGATAATGTAGAGGTTCCAAAACAATGGAGCCAGATTGCTACAGATATCTTGGCGCAAAAGTATTTTCGCAAGGCAGGTGTTCCAAAAGAAGACGGTACAAGTGGACGTGAAACAACCGTTAAACAGGTTGCTCACCGCATGGCACATTGCTGGCGGGTTTGGGGCGAACGCTATGATTATTTTGCAACACCAAACGATGCGTTGGTATTTTATGATGAGTTGGTGTACTCTATTTTAAACCAGGCCTGCGTACCAAACAGTCCGCAGTGGTTTAACACAGGTTTGCATGAAGTGTATGGCATCACAGGCAAGCCACAGGGACATTATTATGTGGATGCAAAAGACGGTCAGTTAAAAAAATCGCAGAATGCTTATGAGCGTCCTCAACCGCACGCTTGTTTTATATTAAGTGTAGAGGATGATTTGGTGAACGAAGGTGGCATCATGGATCTTTGGGTACGAGAGGCAAGGATTTTTAAATACGGAAGTGGTGTGGGTACCAATTTCAGCAGCATACGTGGCGAAGGAGAGAAATTAAGCGGCGGTGGTACTTCTAGCGGCCTGATGAGTTTCTTGAAAATTGGTGACCGTGCAGCCGGCGCAATTAAAAGCGGCGGTACAACTCGCCGAGCAGCCAAAATGGTTTGTCTGGATTTGGATCACCCCGAAATTGAAAAATTTGTAAACTGGAAAGTAGAAGAAGAAGACAAAGTAGCAGCATTAATTGCAGCAGGTTATGCCAGCGATTATGAAGGAGAAGCGTACAGAACTGTGAGCGGACAGAACAGTAATAACTCTATCCGCATACCAAATGATTTTTTTGGCATTTTGGATAAAGACGGTGAGTGGGAGTTGAAAGGAAGAAGCGATGGCAGAGTGATGAAAAAAATTGAAGCCAGAAAACTATGGGAAAATATTACTTATGCTGCATGGCGTTGTGCCGATCCGGGTACACAATATGACACTACTATTAATGAGTGGCATACTTGTCCAGAGGGCGGGCCTATCAGAGCCTCTAACCCTTGCAGCGAATATATGTTCCTCGATAACACGGCTTGTAACTTAGCCAGTGTAAACCTGCGCAGGTTCTTTGATGAAAGCAATAACAGGTTTGATGTTGCCGGTTTTGAACATACCTGTCGCCTTTGGACAACGGTATTGGAAATATCAGTTTTAATGGCACAGTTCCCATCAAAAGAAGTGGCGCAGCTTTCTTACGATTACCGCACTTTGGGTTTAGGTTTTGCAAATCTGGGTTCTATGTTGATGGTAAGCGGAATTCCTTATGATAGCGAAGAGGCAAGAGGAATTGCAGGTGCTATCACTGCCATCATGACTGGTGTGTCTTATAAAACATCGGCAGAGCTTGCCAGTTTCCTGGGAGCGTTTGATAAGTACGAAGAAAATAAAGTGCACATGTTACGTGTAATGCGTAATCACCGTGCAGCAGCTTATGATGCATCAGATGCTTACGAAGGCATTCAAATAAAACCACAAGGTATCAATGCAAAATATTGTCCCGATTATTTATTAACAGCCGCTACCAAGGCTTGGGATGATGCTGTACAATTGGGAGAGAAACACGGATACCGCAATGCACAAACAACGGTAATTGCACCAACAGGCACCATTGGTTTGGTAATGGATTGCGATACAACCGGCGTTGAACCAGACTTTGCTTTGGTGAAGTTTAAAAAATTAAGCGGCGGCGGTTATTTCAAAATCATTAACCAAAGTGTGCCACAGGCATTGCGCAATTTAAAATATAGCGAAGCCGAGATTGAAGAAATTGTTGCTTATGCAAAAGGACATGCATCATTAGATAAATCTCCTTTCATCAATACCAAAACATTATTGGAGAAAGGGTTTTTGCAAGAAGACATTGATAAGCTGAACAGTGTTATGAGCGCAGCTTTTGAAATTGGATTTGTTTTTAACGCACACACGTTAGGCGAAACTTGTTTGGAGCGTTTGGGCTTTAAGTCTGAGCAATACAATGATTATAGCTGGAGCTTGTTGGAAGCACTTGGTTTTAGCGATGAGGAAATTGACGCAGCCAATATATATATATGTGGCACCATGACGGTGGAAGGCGCTCCTTATTTAAAAGACGAACATCTGCCGGTTTTTGATTGCGCCAACAAATGCGGACAGATTGGTGAGCGCTTTATTCATGCACACGGACATATCCGTATGATGGGTGCTGCACAACCTTTCTTAAGTGGCGCTATTTCTAAAACAATTAACCTGCCAAACGAAGCCACACAGGATGACATTGCTGATTCATACAGGCTAAGCTGGGAGCTGGGTTTAAAAGCCTGTGCTTTGTATCGTGATGGTTCTAAACTATCGCAGCCGTTAAGCAACAAAAGCGATAAGAAGAAAAAACTGGATGAGCCCATCAGCGAAGACAGAGCGGCAGCATTGGCCGCCGATATCAGCAGCATGGTTGATATGGGTAAACTTACCATCGATGACCTGTTGGATGAAATGAACAAGCGGGTGCAGAGCAGTGCCGATACAACATTGAAGCGTCAACTGGCCATGATTGTAGAGCGTAGGTCGCTGCCAGCCAAACGCCGTGGCTTTACACAAAAGGCAAAAATAAACGGACAGGCCTTGTTCCTGCGTACTGGTGAATATAACGATGCAACCTTAGGAGAAATATTTATTGACATGGCCAAGGAGGGCGCTACCATGCGTAGTATGCTCAACTGTTTTGCCATTGCAATTTCTATTGGCCTGCAATATGGGGTGCCTTTAGAAGAGTATGTTGAGAAATTTGTGTTCACCCGTTTTGAGCCTGCCGGTATGGTTGAGCATCCAAACATTAAGAGTGCAACCTCTATTATCGATTTCATTTTCCGCTCATTGGCGTACGAATATTTAGGTCGCAACGATTTGGTTCATGTACTTGATGCTCCTGAGGTACAAAACCTGGGTAACGAAGAATGGGATGAGAACACACCAACCATTGGCGACCGCAAACCAGAGTTAAGCGAAGTAAGGGTGATTGGTGCCAGCAATGGTAAGCCTCATCCCGATGCCGCAGCAAAATCGCACCGTATAGCCCATAAAAAAGCAGAAAGTGGAATAGATGCAGTGAATGCAGCAGCTAAAAGCATGCAAAGCGATGCACCGGCCTGTAACACCTGCGGACATATTACCGTACGCAGCGGAACTTGCTACAAGTGCCTCAATTGTGGTAACAGCATGGGCTGCAGTTAATACCCCAATCTCCTAAAGGGGAGTAAAAAAGGTTTGATAAGCACAAACATAAAATAAGGCGCCACTCAACGAGTGGCGTTTTTATTTTGTACTAAATGTCAGAATTATAGTTCTTGAATAAGAAAAATAAATTCAGTCATAATAGTAATACCAATTCCACAGATTGATAGATAATTGCCATTTTTGTAATACTGGAAACTCTTTGTAAATAAATTTTGATTGGATTCTTCAATCGCCCTTTTTTGATATTTTATACCGTGGAAATAATTATAAAGTTGAAACAGTCCAATTATGGTATAAGCTGAAAATAGATAGTTGTATGTTCTGTAATTGAAAACTTCATACCAGTCACTAAAGGGATAATCGTAATAGTTGATAAACCTTAACACACCAATGGTAAGCGAAAGTGCGGAAGCAATGAGCCAAAAAAAAGCCATTGCTTTGTATTGTTTAAAAGTGAAGTGTATCAATTTTTCACTTTCTTCATCAATGTAAATTCTTTCCGTTAGTTTGTCGTCCATAAAAGGGGTAATAATATTTTTCTGAATTGTTTCTTCCGCACAAAATCCGTCAAATAACTACAACTACCAAAATCCTCTTTATAAAAATTGTTGCACAATACTCTTTCGCAAACAACGGAAAATTGGTATTGCTTTTAAATTTGGGCCAATATGCTTTACCCTTAAGATTATATTGGTCCCAGTTAGTTTTAAATTCGTCGTACGGTGGCTGATGCACTTGCTTCTGCGCAAATTTAGCCATCATAAATAGACAATGGGCTTTAAAGTTCTTTTCTGTAAATGCATTCATGCATTATTTTAAAAATAGACCAAATTAAAGTCAATCAATACAAAGAATTCAATTGCTATTATCTTTGCCGCATGACATCAGCATTTTTTACCTACGATAAGAAAAAAGTAATTCAGGCATTACGCTATCATTTTATTACCCGCAGGGAGATTAAGCTCATGATGATACTGGTAAATGTTTTTGCCCTTCTTTCGGCAGGATTATTTTTCTTTAAGCGCATATCGCCCATGGCTTTTTTAATAAGCTCGCTGCTTTGGTTTACGTTGATGATTATTTTTTGGTTTGTATTGCCTTATACGGTTTATAAAAAAGCCGAAACTTTCCAAGACCAGTTTAAAGCTATTTTAGGTGATGGTATGTTCAGAATTGAAAATGATAGAGGCGGTAGAAGCTGGGACTGGACTGAATTTAGCACCTGGTTAGAGAGCCCGCATTTTTATCACCTGTATTTTAACAGCCGCTCATTTTTTATTGTACCTAAAGATGCATTTGAGGGAGATGATGTGCATGAGGCAAGGAAGATTTTTAGAGCGAAGATTGTATAGAAATAAAAGTCAATAGTCATTGGTCATTGAGTCATTTTGGGAGAATGAAAACTTCAACAGCTTTCATTTCTGGTACGAGTAATGACGAATAATTTAGTGACTCGCCGACTTTACTACAGTTTCTTCTCCATCACATAATGCGGTATAGTTACCTCCGTAAATTTATCTCCAACAGCTTTATAACCCAGCTTTTCATAAAAGCCAACAGCAGTTTCCCTGGCGTGCATAATCAGTTTTTTGTATCCTTTATCTCGGGAAAGTATTTCGGCAAAATTCATCATGCTGGCTCCAATGCCCTTGCCCTGCAGGTTGTTTTGCACCGCCATCTGTCGCAGCCGAAGGCTATGATTTTCGGCTTTGGTAAGTATGCAGCAGGCCAGCATATCTTCATCGTCAAAAGCACCAATAAGAATATCTTCTTTTTCCCTGGCTAATTCGTCAGGTGTAAAAGAAAGGCCCAATGGCTGGCGTAAAATTTCGTTACGCAGCTTAACCATTTGCAGATATTCCTTTGTACCGTGGTCTATTTGTTTTAAGGCCATAGAGGTGAGTTTTGATAATGTTTTAAGTTTTGGCTAAAGACGAACTAACAATATACAATTTTTTTGCGGTTATAGAATTTATACAAAAAAACAATAATTGAATACCGTTAGCTATTAATTAATGCAGTATATTAGTAATGCGGATTGAAGTAATTTCAAATGCAGATATATTAATACTTGTAAGCCCCATGTATGTGTATTTGACAAACAATATCTATTTCTTTGTAATTACCTCAAAATGTATATTTTTGCAACCAATACAAACTAAAATTAAACATCATGTCAGACATTGCAACAAGAGTAAAGAAAATAATTGTTGACAAATTAGGAGTAGATGAAGCAGAGGTTACGCCGGAAGCTTCTTTTACTAATGATTTAGGTGCCGATAGCTTGGACACCGTAGAACTAATTATGGAATTTGAAAAAGAATTTAATATTTCTATTCCAGATGAGCAGGCCGAGACTATTACAACCGTAGGTCAGGCAAATGCTTACTTAGAAGAGCATGCTAAGTAATTAACTTAACCATCACAGGCAAATTTTATGGAGTTAAAGAGAGTTGTAGTTACCGGATTGGGAGCATTAACACCATTGGGCAAAACTGTTGAAACTTATTGGCAGGGTTTGGCTGAGGGCGTTAGCGGCTGCGATTTTATCAAACAATTCGACTGCGCTAAATTTAAAACCAGGTTTGCCTGTGAGGTTAAAGATTTTGAAGCCACCGATTACCTCGACCGGAAAGAAGCCCGTAAAATTGACCGTTTTACCCAGTTTGCTCTTATCGCTAGCGATGAAGCCATCAAAGATGCCGGTATTAACCGTGATAATGTTGATGTGGATAGGGTAGGTGTAATTTTTGCCAGCGGCATTGGCGGTATCACAACTTTTTACGAAGAAGTGAGCAACTTTGCCCTCGGCGATGGTACGCCACGTTACAATCCTTTCTTTATTCCCAAAATGATTTTAGATATTGCCGCAGGGCAGATATCTATGCGTCATGGCTTCAGAGGCCCCAATTATGCCGTTGTAAGCGCCTGCGCAAGCAGCACCAACGCAATTATTGATGCATTTGATACTATTCGTTTGAATAAAGCCGACATCATTGTAACCGGTGGAAGCGAAGCCGTTATCAGTTCGCCGGGTGTGGGTGGTTTTAATGCTATGAAAGCACTTAGCGAAAGAAACGACGACCCTGCAACTGCCAGTCGCCCCTTTGATAAAGACCGCGATGGTTTTGTTATGGGAGAAGGCGCAGGTGTTTTAATTCTGGAAAGTCTGGAACATGCTTTGGCCCGTGGCGCAAAAATTTATTGCGAAATTGCAGGCGGCGGTGCAACTGCCGATGCACATCATATTACAGCTCCGCATCCCGAAGGGTTGGGTGCGAATAATGTGATGAAAGTTGCATTAAAAGATGCTGGAATGAAACCGGAAGATATTGATTACATCAATGTACATGGTACATCTACACCGCTGGGAGATATTGCAGAAACCAAAGCCATCCTCAGTGTTTTTGGCGAGCATGCTTACAATCTCAACATCAGCTCTACTAAAAGTATGACTGGCCATTGCCTAGGCGCAGCCGGAGTTTTAGAAGCACTGGCCTGTATTATGGCGGTTGTAAAAGATGTGATTCCGCCTACCATCAATCACTTTACCGACGATCCAAACCTGGATCCGAAACTTAATTTCACTTTCAACAAAGCACAACACAAAACCGTTAATGCTGCCCTCAGCAACACGTTTGGTTTTGGCGGACACAATGCTTCTGTTATTGTTAAGAAATACGTTGCTTAAGTTTTTTGATTTTTTTGTTACCAGCAGTATCGCTCTGAGCATCATCGTTGTGTCACTCCCTTGTGCCGCATACCAATTAGCAGCTTTTGTCGAAGCGAAAATTTGTTAGTTTTATTTAGAGGGAATAAGTTTAATTTCACGGAAACAACTATTTCGATTTGCAGTTTATCAAAGATTTTTTTAAGAGCAAGACAAATAACAGGGAGTTTAAAAAGCAACTGAGTAATGTACTTGGCTTTACACCCGGCGAAATTACTTTATACAAAACCGCCCTCAGCCACCGCAGTGTACGTGAAGGTGCCGATGAAAATAATGAGCGGCTGGAGTTTTTAGGAGATGCAGTACTCAGCTCCATTGTTGCACATTATCTTTTTAAAAAATACCCCTACAAAGGCGAAGGCTTTTTAACGGAGATGCGGAGTAAAATGGTAAACCGCCAAAAGCTTAATGATATTGCTTTGAAGATGGGACTTAAAAAAATCACTTTTTACAACAAATACGACAACGCACTAAAAATTTCTCAAATTTTCGGCAATACGCTGGAAGCCTTGATAGGCGCTGTTTACCTTGATAAAGGTTATGCAGGCACCCACAAATGGGTGGAAAAATACATCATTATGCCGCACATGTTTATGGATGATTTGGAAGATGTAGAGATTAACATAAAAAATAGATTATACGGTTGGGCCAATAAAAACGGCAAAGCGTTAGAGTTTGAAACGCTGGACGAAAAATTTGAAAACGGCCGCCGTTTATTCACTATTGGCGCTACTGTTGACGGCGAACTGATTGCCGAAGCAAAAGGTTACAATAAAAAAGATGCCAGCCAGATTGCAGCGCAGTTGGCGGTAACAAAACTGGGATTATAAAAAAGTTCTTAGTTAATAATTCTTAGTTCATATACGGCTTTAAACTAAGAACTAAGAACCAACAACTAACTATTATGACTTTTGGAATACTTGGAAGCGGAAGCTGGGGAACAGCTATAGCAAAGATTTTAACCGATAATGGGAACTCAATTTATTGGTGGAACAGGAGTGAAGAGCATATTAAATACATACTTGCCCGCCACCACAATCCGCAATATTTATCTGCTGCACATTTCGATATTACAAAACTTACATTAACTACCAATCCTGCGGAAGTGATCACCAACAGTGATTGCATTGTGATTGTTATTCCCTCTGCTTATACCGACGATGCATTAAAAGGACTGGATAGAAATATTTTCAAGGGAAAGAAAATCATTTCAGCCATCAAAGGAATACTGCCCGAATCAAATTTATTGCTCAACGAATATTTAAAAAAGGAATTTGGAGTTGAACTGACTGATTATTTTGCTGTTCTGGGTCCATGCCACGCCGAGGAAGTTGCTGCAGAAAAATTATCCTATTTAACATTTAGTGGTATCGATAAAAATGCCACCCATGAAATAGCCAAATGTTTTAAAACCGAATATTTAAACACAGTTGAGAATGATGATATTTTTGGCGTGCAGTACGCTGCAGTTTTAAAAAATATTTACGCAGTAGGCTCTGGCATTGCCCATGGGCTCGATTACGGCGATAATTTTTTAAGTGTTTTTATTGCCAACGCTGCCGATGAAATGGCAGGCTTCTTAAAAAAAGCAGGCATTAAAAATGTCGAGGTAGGACACACCGATATTCGTCCGTCATCAGAAGAGCCTGCCTACCGGACAGGCAGGCACCGGGCAAATAATTATGCCGCTTCTGTTTACTTGGGCGATTTGCTGGTTACCTGTTACTCACTCCACAGCCGCAACCGTGCTTTTGGTAACATGATAGGCAAAGGCTATTCTGTAAAAGCAGCGCAACTGGAAATGAGCATGGTTGCCGAAGGGTATAATGCCAGTAAGTGTATGCACATCATCAACCAAAAAATAATGGCTGATATGCCCATTGCCAATAGCGTGTATAAAATACTTTGGAAAAACCTGCCTGCTGGAGAAGGGTTTAAACAAATTGAACAGACGCTTATCTAATAAGATAAGGTTAGGTTGCGATGTTTCTATCTGAAAATTCCTTG
>JBKJPN010000219.1:0-9936 GCA_046595125.1 Ferruginibacter sp. | reverse complement strand
GGGTTCCTAAAGTTCCAGTATTGTTTTCTTGAATAGCAACAGCCGCTGGTTTAATATTTTGTTCTGTAGCATATTGGCTATAAGGCTTACCATTCATCATGGTTTCTACGTTTCCGTTGTATTTTTTTGACTCTTCAGTGGAAGTTGTTTTTACTCCCTGGGTTGGGGAACTTGTTTGCGCTGAAACAGTTTGTCCAACTAGACAAATCAGCGTTATGACGGTTATTTTTTTCATAATTAAATATTTTGTTTTAGTTAATTAAAGAATGATCAATGTAATAATGCAAAAGCAAAGCGGGTTGTCCTGGCATCAGGGCCACTTGGGCCATAATCGGAGATATTAATAGTTGAGGTTGAGCCATTATATAGAACAACCTGGATTACATCATTAGCGTTTAACTGTTTTGTACCTTTGTAACTGGCACCTGCAAATTGAGTACCCGAAGTAACCGGAACCAATGCATATTCAATGGAATTAACATTCCCATTTATTCTAATGCCAGCCATAGTATAACCATTTGAAGAGATTGAATTATAAACCGTATTCACTTCAAAAGAATAAAGTCCCGTTACGGGTACAGTATACTCTCCGGTGCCAACATTGTAAATACCAGATTCCTGAGATTCAATTGTGCTCCAGTTCGTAATTGCTATCCATGTACCGGTTGGGATCCCAACAGTAGCTCCATATCCCTTGATACTGACTTTAGGAGTTACAGTAGAGACTTGCCAGCTTGCATTACCAGCTGCATCACTGGTTAATACTCTACCAGCAGCTTGTGTACCATCTGTAATTTGCAGCCTTCCAGCTATCCTTGCAGCCCAAGTAGTGGTGCCGTTATTTACCGCATCAAATGCATAAAGGCCGTAAGAATTCCCTCCGGATGGAGCAGTACTTACTCTGCTGAATAATCCTATATTATTATTACCGGTAGTGCCTGATTCTGCAAATACACCCATATTGTTTATTGTACTACCATTTGCATTAGAATATATAGACCATTTTTCATTAGTAACAGCGGTTGCGTCATTCACTGTTATCGCATTAGTACCCAGGAAACCGCTGGCTGTTGTGATGGTGTTATTGGCCTGTGTTAATCCACCCACACGTAATTTAGCGCCAGCATTGGTTAAACCGCCAACCGTCATATTACCTGTAGCGCTGTTAATGCGCATTCTTTCAGCAGCACCTAATTGGAATATTTGATAATCATTGCCGGCAGGATCATTACGGGTATTCCACATGCCCGTTCCATTATTATAAAAACGTAAAGCAGCATCGCCATTAGCAGCATCAATATCTGTTACAGATGCGCCTGCAGTTGATTTTGATAAAATGCCCGAACCTGCAGCAAGTCCTCCATGATCAACTTGTAATTTATAACCAGGATTGGTATTGCCGATCCCAACGTTACCGGTGGTATTTGACAGAACCATCCGGAATTGACCAACCTTCATGTCGTAAAAGCTAAAACCACTGCCACCAAAGAAGGGTAACAAACCACTGCCCAAATGCCAGTCTGGTGCTGCGTTATTATAAAACCTTAAGGCAGCATCACCATTTGCTGCATCAATATCCATAATTGACCAAGCTGCAGTTGATTTACTGATAATACCATTAGCACCACTATGATTAACCTCGAAACGACGGCTTGGGGTTATTGTTCCAACACCCACACTTGATCCATCATCAAACATCAGTGAATTGCCCAGGGTTGTACCATCAGGTGTCCATTTGGGAACAAAATTTAGAGTTCCCGAACCAGCAACCAATCCAAGGCTTGCCGGAGTACGCCAAGTAGCATCACCCGCCGCGTTGGTAGCTCCTAAAATTCTGTTTGTAGCAGCACCTTGACCGGAAAACTGGACTTGGCCGATTGTAGTTATCGCATAACCAGTCGGGTCAATAGCATGTCCTCTTAATGCTGAACCGTTGAAAGTAAGACCTGCAACCGACAAGCCATTAACTGAGGATCCCATAACGCCTATGCCGGTAGAAGCCATACTTAAACTGGCAGTAGGGATTCCTGTATAAACAAATGTATTGGGTAAAACGGCCCCTCTTCCTACACGTAGCGAAGCGTTAGCTGCGGCTACATTACTTGTGTTCGTTTTTTCTACACGTACTGTATAATCTGTATTTGCCGCATTTGGGCTATTAAACGAACCGGCCATTCCTGTACCCGATGTTACAGCATTAATAGTTGTACCGGTTCCACTAGTGGTAGCATCGACAACATTTCCGCTACCAGTTGTGCTCGCATTCACCACCATTCCATTACCCGGAGTAGTTGCATTTATAACATTGCTGTTATTGCCTGGCTGCTGATAAAAGTTTCCAGCAACACCTCCCAAACTGGTTGCGTCAACAGCAGCACCTGTTCCAAAAGTAAGAGCAGCTACACCTGTACCCGTTCCAAAGGCAGATACACCATAAACACCGACTCCGGTACTACTTGTACCAAACATGCCCACACCATTATCACTTTCGAACCAACCGCCTTTTTTTGCAGCAACCGTAATACCGGCTGTGCCATTTATACCATGCATGGCTGCTGGTGTAGTACTGGTGCTATTTGTTGTTGCCGTTAAGGCATCGGCAGTATTAGCCGTATTTGTTGTTTGATATAAACCGGCACGGCCAAGGCCTGCCTGATTACTAAATACGTTATTAGATGTATTGGCAGCATTGCTCTGCACAAAAATACCAGCTCCGTTTGTGCCGGTGCTGTTTGCACGTATACCCCAGCTTGCACCGGTTCCGTTAGTTGTTACTTCTAAAGCATTGGCAGTACTTGTTGCATTATTAACCTGGAAAAAACCGCCGCGGCCTGTTCCCGTATTAATACCACTTACACCATTTCCTGTTGCGTTTGTTGTTACATCAACAATGTTGGCTGTATTGGCCGCATTGGTATTTTGAAACATACCAGCGCTGTTAGAATTACTATTACCATAAACAGCAACACCTGTAGTGCTTGCGCCATAAGTTCCAAATCCACTGGTTGATAAACCGTATACTCCAATGCCACTTGGTGTTTGTCCGTAAACACCCCATCCGCTTCCATTTTGAGAACCCCAAACACCAATTCCTAATCCGCCAGTTCCATTATTAATACCGCGTAATCCCGAAGAAAAACCTCCTGGGCTGGTAGAAGACATGGTACCAGTAACAGCAGTAGCGCTACCATCGTTACTGGCACTTGTTCCTGTAATAGCTCCCAATGTACCTGTTGTGGCAGAATTGGTCATACCTATCAATTGGGTATTGGCAGGTGTTAATGTTGTTGCATTAAATGTTTTTATTAATGGGAAAAATATCTGCGGGTTGGGATAAGTTCCCGTAAGGTCACCACCAGCAGGGCCAACTGGCGCTGCTGATGTTGCATTTAATGCATACGGTACACTTACCATTTGGGTAACGCCTACGTTAAAATAACTTGATCCGCCAGCAGGGTCAATTTCTACCTGTAAAAATTTACTGCCGCTGCCTGCTCCAAAAGCGGTCCAGTTAATGCCGGCAATTGTACCAGTTGTACTGGTAGCACCCGGGCCACCTACAATAACATTAAACAAGCCAAAGGCATTTGTAGTTACGTTACGGGTTTCAACATAAACTGCAGCGCCAGATGCGCTACCATTTAATACGCTGAGCCGTAAACTGATGGGTTGCAATGGAAGTACATTGCCTATCCCATTACGGGCAACACCCTGATAGTTCATCAGGTTTGGCGACTGAGCTATTGCAAGCATCGTCAGCAAAAAGCCTGATATGGTTAATAAAATCTTTTTCATGTGTCGAATAATTTAGTGTTTGTTAGAATTAGTTTTTGGTTATCTAAGTTTCAAAACTTTGTACGATCCGTTTTTCTTCACCGAACTATTGTCGGTTGGGTGTAACTGAATATTGAGGAAATAGGCGCCGTTGGCAAATTGGCCCAGGCTCCATCTTTCAATACGTCCGATACCATGATAGAGGAATTCTCGTCGGCCCATCACTCTGCCCGATTCATCAAACAGTGTCATAGTTACCTTTCCCTTTTGTTTGCTAAAGAAATCAATCTGCAAAACATCGGGCGTGGGGTTGGGCGTAATCTTTATCTCATCTTTGTCCCAGGGCGTTTCGTTGTTTTTAGTAGCTGGCGTATTGGTGCCAGGTTGTAAAACACCGTTTGTAATTACTAAGTTTGGCGTTGTCATGGTTTCAATAGCCAATGACTCGCCAAAGCTCCATTCCACAATATAATTGGTGAAGATATAATATCCACCTGTTGTGTTTAATGTAGCCGGAGTAATACTTTGCGAATAGGTACTGAGTGAGAGAAAGACTGCTACCAGCAATAGGAATAGTCGTTCTTTTCTCATAAGCGTTTATTTTAGAAGGGTGATTAAGTTAATTTCTCCACTAATGTATTGTGAAAAGTTGAGATGTGCAATACCCCAAAGTGGGTATTTTTTAAAAATATAAGATTGTGGATAACTATTTAAGTATCACTTGTTTAAACAGAAGGAAAAAAACGGCAAAGATTAGCTGTTTTGCGGGTCTATTTTGGAAAAACCATCCGATAGTCTACACTTATTTTTCCCTTAGAAATGTCATCCAGCTTGCGTTTCATAAGCTTTCGTTTAAGCGGTTTCAGGTAATCGATAAATAATTTCCCCTCAATATGGTCGTATTCGTGTAAAATAACCCGGGCGGTTATTCCATTAAAGGTTTTGGTTTGGGTTACAAAGTTTTCGTCTTCAAATTCAATCGTTACTTCTTCGTTCCGATAAACATCTTCTCTTATTTTGGGAATGCTGAGGCAGCCTTCGTTATAAGCCCATTCTTTACCTTTTAAGCCAACAATATGTGCATTGATGAAAACGCCTTTGTAACCAGGAGCATCGGGGTAGTCATCTTTTTCATCTTCATCCTGGTTTTCGAAAATCTGTTCGGTATCTATAATAAATAAACGAATTGGTAAATTAATTTGTGGTGCAGCCAGACCAACGCCATTGCTGTTATAAAGTGTTTCCCACATATCTGCCATTAATTTGTCTAAACCTATATAGTCGGCATCAATTTCATCACAAACCTTTCTCAAAATGGGGGAACCGTATGCTACTATTGGAAGAATCATTATAATTTAGGTTGACGATTTTAGATTGTTGATTTAACTGCAAATTTAAGGGTATCGTTTTACTAAGGCAATCTAAAATCGAAAACCCGAAATCTATACTGATAGCTATCGGGCCCCAAGATATTCCTGCAGAATAATAGTGGCAGCAATTACATCCACATTTTTTTTATCTCTGCGGTCTTTCTTTTTCATGCCCATTTCTAGCATGGCATCTTTAGCCATTTTAGAAGAATAGCGCTCATCAACGGTTTTAAGCGGCATAGATGGAAATTCTTTTTGTATTTTTTTAATGGCAGCTTCAACCAACGGTGTGCCATGTGTATCAGAATCATCCCAGTTTTTTGGTAGGCCGATGATGATGAGTTCCACTTCTTGCTGCGCAACATATTTTTTCAGCCAAGGGATAAGTTCTCTGGAATCGATGGTTTCCAAACCAGTTGCAATAATCTGCAACGGATCGGTTACTGCCAGTCCGGTTCTTTTGCCGCCGTAGTCTATAGAGAGAATTCGTGCCATTGGACAAAGATACTGGATACTTGATACTGGATATCGGATGCTGGGTGCTGGATCAAGTATCTAGAGTCGAGTATCAGTTCACCAACAAATCCAGTATTACAAAGATGGCAAAAACAACCGAGGCAATGCCGTTGGTAGTAAAGAAAGCCATATTTACTTTACTGAGGTCGTTTGGTTTAACAAGGATATGCTGATAAATTAATAAGCCGATGAATAAAGCAACGCCAATCCAATACCAGTATCCAAATTGGCCGTAAACACCTGCCGTTATTACACATACAGCTGAAAGAACGTGCAGCATATTACTTACCTGCAATGCTTTTGTTTTACCCAGCGTTGCCGGTATGGAGTGCAGATGATTTGTTTTATCAAACTCTTCATCCTGCAAAGCATAAATTATATCGAAACCGCTTACCCAAAATAAAACAGTGAATGAAAACAGTATGGGTAATAGTGCAAACTGCCCTGTAACAGCCAGATAAGCGCCAATAGGAGCAAGGCTTAAGCCAACACCCAAAACCAAATGACATAAAGCGGTAAAGCGTTTGGTATAACTATAAAATAGCACTACAAACAAAGCCACCGGCGATAAATAAAAACAAATAGTATTGATAAAGAAACAGCAAACGATAAAAAGAATGCAGTTAATAATTACAAACCACAAAGCACTATTTGATTTGATGATACCCGCAGGAATTTCCCTGATGGCGGTTCGGGGATTCTTTGCATCAAAATTTTTATCGAGCCAGCGGTTGAATGCCATTGCGGCGGAACGGGCGAAGATCATGCAGAATAGAACGAGGATAAATATCAACCATCCAAACTGAAAAAATAATTCTATTTTTTTTAGTACAGGGAGCGCCGAGAATTGGTAAATCTTAACCCATGGCACTCGGGTTAAATCTTTTATTCCCAAAAAAAATCCAATCAATGCAAATGGCATTGCAAAAATACTGTGGGAGAATTTTACAAGAGAAAGATAATTTTTTACTTTGTTCATATTTACGCAAAGATAAGTTCGCTCAGATAAAATCCCCTCTAGGGGTTAAGGGTTAATCTCGTTCTTACAATCTCCCACAACACAACACCAGCCGCAGTTGCAATGTTTAACGAATGTTTCATACCTAGTTGCGGTATTTCAATGCAACCATCACATTGCTGAATGGTATCTTGCTCTACACCCGTTACTTCGTTGCCAAAAATAACGGCAATTTTATCATCGCTGCCGAATTTCAAATCTTGAAGTTTAAGACTGTTTGCGGCCTGCTCAATGGCATAAACTGTATAGCCGTTTTCTTTTAATGCTATGATGGCTTCGGTTGCATTGGCGAAGTGTTTCCAGTCAACACTTTCCTCGGCACCCAAGGCAGTTTTTTTAATTTCTTTATGAGGAGGAACACAGGTGTAACCAGTAATATAAATGGCCTCGAGTAGAAAAGCATCGGCCGTGCGAAACACGCTGCCTACATTGTAAGCGCTTCGGATATTTTCAAGCACAGCAATAACAGGAGTCTTTTCTGATCGTTTAAATTCTTCAACCGATTTACGGTTCAATTCATCCATGGAAAGTTTACGCATAGCTTATGAACTCATTTCTCCCTGTAAAACAGGTGCTTTAACGGCATCTTTTTTCTCGGAATATTCTTTTGCAGCTTTAATAAAACTTACAAAAATTGGTTGCGGATTTTCAACTGTACTTTTTAATTCGGGGTGATATTGAACGCCGATAAAGAATGGATGGTCTTTCAATTCAACAATCTCAACCAAACCTGTTTCAGGATTTTTGCCACTTGGTATCAGTCCAGCTTTTTCAAAATCGCTTAAGTATTTATTATTAAACTCCCAGCGGTGGCGGTGGCGTTCACTAATTTTTGTGGTGCCATAAATTTTATGGGCAAGACTATCTTTCTTTATTTCGCATGGATAAGCACCCAAGCGCATAGTGCCACCTTTGTTTTCAACGTTTTTCTGATCTTCCATCAGATCGATTACCGGGTGTGTAGTTTTTTCGTCCATTTCGGTTGAATGGGCATCAGCAAGACCTAAAACATTACGGGCATATTCAATTACCGCCATTTGCATACCTAAACAAATTCCAAAGAAAGGTAGTTTATTTTCACGGGCATATTTCACTGCTGTTACTTTACCTTCAATACCGCGGTTTCCAAAACCAGGAGCAACAAGCAAACCATCTAAGTCTTTCAGTTTTTCTTTTACATTCTCGTCGGTAATAAATTCACTGTGAACATTTACTATCTGCACTTTACATTCGTTAATAGCGCCGGCGTGTATAAATGATTCCAAAATTGATTTGTAAGCATCCTGTAATTCAATATATTTTCCAATTAGACCAATGGTTACTTTGCTGTGCGGATATTTGAGTTTATCTAAAAATGCACGCCATTTGGTTAGCTCAGGTGCAGCATAACCATTTATCTGTAATTTTTTCAACACAATCACATCCAATCCTTCCTGCAGCATTTTAAGCGGCACTTCGTAAATGGTAGTGGCATCTATCGCTTCAATAACTGCATTGGTTTTTACATTGCAGAACAGCGCAATTTTTTTCTTCAGTTCGTCATTTAGCGGATGCTCGGTACGGCAAACAATCACATTCGGGTGTACACCTTCCTGACTCAGCATACGTACACTATGTTGTGTTGGTTTTGTTTTTAATTCTTTGGCAGCTTTTAAATAGGGGATAAGGGTAAGATGCACCACCATGCAGTCTTCCTCGGGCAGTTCCCATTGAATCTGCCGTACAGCCTCCACAAAAGGCAAACTTTCAATATCACCAACGGTTCCGCCGATTTCAGTAATTACAATATCATATTTTCCGCCCTTACCCAACAAAAGCATGCGGTTCTTTATTTCATCTGTTATATGAGGAATGACCTGCACGGTTTTTCCCAAATAATCACCTGCTCTTTCTTTATTAATTACTGTTTGATAAATACGGCCAGTTGTAACATTATTAGCCTGAGAAGTAGGGATGTTTAAAAATCTTTCGTAATGACCAAGGTCAAGGTCTGTTTCGGCGCCGTCGTCGGTTACAAAACATTCGCCATGTTCGTAAGGGTTTAAAGTGCCGGGGTCAACATTTATGTAAGGGTCAAATTTTTGTATGGTTACTTTTAAACCTCTTGCCTGCAGTAGCTTTGCAAGCGATGCGGCAATAATGCCTTTTCCTAAAGAAGAAGTAACACCGCCGGTTACAAAAATGTACTTAGCCATAAAAAATAATTTGCCAACCACTCCCTTATTTTTGGGGACCTAGGTTGCCGTTAATAAATATGACCAGAAGAATTTGGGATTAAATCTTGGAGGTCATGCAAAGATAGGATGAATAGTTGGGAGGATGAAATTTGTGCAGCTTTTTGTTAAAAAAATTCGGATAAACATCAACCTTTTACAATCTTATTATAACTTGTTGCAATTCCTTTTATCAAAGATGAGCTGAATCCCCGATGTTCCATTTCATTTAAACCTGCAATGGTACAGCCCTTGGGTGTGGTTACTTTATCAATTTCCTGCTCGGGATGAGTGCCATTTTCTAGTAATAATTGTGCAGCGCCTTTTACAGTTTGTGCAGCAATTAAATTGGCAGTTACGGCGTCAAAACCAATTTCTATACCACCTTGTATATTGGCACGTATATACCGCATGGCATAAGCAGTGCCACATGCGCCAAGTACCGTTGCGGCATCCATCAGGTTCTCATTAATAACAGCTACTTTTCCTAAAGTAGAAAACAGATCTTTTACGTAAGAAGTTTGTTTATCGGTTGCATTATTAAAACTCAGACAGGTCATGCTTTGCTGTATGGCAATGGCCGTGTTGGGCATGGCCCGGCAAACAGGCAGTTTCTTCTTAATGATATCTTCAATATCTTTTATCAGCACTCCGGTAACTACCGACACTAAAATATGATTGGCTGTCAGGTCTTTTTTAAAACTGTTGAGTACTTCCGAAACCTGGTAAGGTTTTACAGCGAGAATTACCAGCTGACTTTGTTTAACAGCTGCTGCATTGTCCGAACCAATTTTAATTCCTTTGGCCTGCAAAGTTTTTAATGTAGCTGTATTTCTTTTGGTGATATGAATATCGGCTGCCTTGCAGAATTTACTTTGTATTAAACCTTCGGCAATGGCCGAGCCTAAATTTCCGCCGCCAATAATGGCTATTGAATGTTTCATGTATAATTTTTAGTAGAACGTGTTTTTTGAAAGATAGTTACGTACATAATCATCAACGCCTTTTTCCAATGAATAAAATTCTTTTGTAAAGCCAGCTGCTT
>JBKJPN010000073.1:0-2642 GCA_046595125.1 Ferruginibacter sp. | reverse complement strand
ATTGAACCACTAAGGCACAAAGGCACGAAGGGGCACAAAGGTTTTATTGGTAGTACTTTGTGGAATGAATGAACCACGAAGACAAGAAGGGGCACAAAGGATTTCTTCGTGTTACTTAGTGTCTTTGTGCCTTAGTGGTTCAAAAAAAATCAATATCATATACATACATGATGAACATTTGCTCAAGTAGTATTATTAATACAGAAATTTGCACTAAATAAACAGAAACATGGTTCACCCCTACAATTACGTAACCGCCAAAGAAGCTTTATCCATTATTGAAAGCAATACCCGTGTGTTTGTGCACGGCAGTATGTGTACACCCACTCACCTGCTTGATGAACTGGCCAAAGAAAAAGACAGGTTGAAAAATGTGGAACTGGTTTCTATTACGCTGAAAGGTGATATTGAAGTTGCTAAACCGGAGTACATGGATAGTTTTCATCTCAACTCATTATTTGTATCGGGACCGATAAGGGAGGCTGTTGCGGAAGGAAGGGCAGATTTTATACCAGTATTTTTAAGTGATATTCCTGATCTGTTTCAAAATAAAATACTGGAACTGGATACCGCTATTGTGCAGGTATCGCCGCCGGATAAACATGGATATGTATCACTGGGCGTTTCGGTGGATATTGCACGCAGTGCAGTCGACAATGCAAAAAAAATAATTGCGATGGTGAACCCGATGATGCCACGGACACATGGCGATGGTATGATAC
Source organism: Ferruginibacter sp. (assembly GCA_046595125.1). Taxonomy (GTDB): domain Bacteria; phylum Bacteroidota; class Bacteroidia; order Chitinophagales; family Chitinophagaceae; genus Ferruginibacter. The sequence goes on along the minus strand of JBKJPN010000073.1, from coordinate 1,920 downwards.
ATACGGACCGTTTTACTAAAATGGTATTTCATGAAGCACCGCTGCCGGAAGAAAGTTATACCAGCAAGATTGGTGAGAACGAACTGAAGATTGGCAAATATATTGCCGACATGATTGAAGATGGCAGCACCCTGCAGATGGGAATTGGTACGATACCGGATGCTGTTTTAAGTTTGCTAGGTAATCATAAAGATTTAGGTGTGCATACCGAAATGATGAGCGACGGTGTGATTGACTTGATAGAAAGCGATGTGATTAATAACCGAAAGAAAAATATCCACCCTAATAAAAGTGTTACGTCTTTTGCATTGGGCAGTCGCAAATTATATGACTATGTAGATGATAATCCGTCCACGGTATTTTTGGATATTGATTATGTAAATAATCCTGCGGTGATAAGCAGAAACCCTAAGGTTGTTGCCATTAACAGTGCAATTGAGGTTGATCTTACCGGCCAGGTGTGCAGCGACAGTATTGGCAGCAGACAGTACAGCGGTATTGGTGGTCAGATGGATTTTATTCGTGGGGCTGCATTGAGCAAGGGTGGTAAACCTATTATTGCATTAACCAGCCGTACAAAACACGGACTGCCAAGGATCGTTCCTTTTTTAAAAGAAAGCGCCGGTGTAGTTACTACCCGTGGGCATGTGCATTACGTGGTTACGGAATATGGTGTGGCTTTTTTGTTTGGTAAGAATTTAAGGCAGCGGGCCAGGATGCTGATTGATATTGCTCATCCGGATGATAGAGAAGGGCTGGAGAAGTATTGTTTTGAAAGGTTTAAGATTTTTTGATGCGGAGAAATTTTACCGCAAAGACGCGGAGGCGCAGAGGAGTGACATGATTTCTTTGCGCCTTTGCGTCTCCGCGGTTTACTATACAAACTCCCCATCAATCATCACCTTATCAATACAATTCTCTCCAAAAGAATAAGGCAAGTATGCTAAAGAAGGAATGGGTTTTGTAAAAATAAGATTGGCTTTTTTGCCGATGGTTATAGAGCCGAGCTGGTCTTGAACTTCCATGGCATAAGCAGCATTGATGGTTGCTGCATTGATAGCTTCTTCGGGCAGCATTTTCATTTGTATGCAGCTTAGAGCTATAACAAAATTCATATTGCCGCTTGGCGAAGAGCCGGGGTTGTAATCGGTGGCGAGGGCGATGGCGCAGCCGGCATTTATAAGTTGACGGGCGGGTTGAAATGCCATTCTTAAGAAGAAAGCAGCCGTTGGTAACAGTGTTCCGATGGTATTCGAATCGCTTAATAATTTAACATCAGCACCAGTCATAGTTTCCAGATGATCAACGGATAAGGCATCTAGTTTGATGGACGACTCGATACCGCCAATGCTGTTTAACTGATTGATGTGCAGCTTGGGTTTTAGGCCAAAGCCGATGCCGGCGTTTACAATGGTTTCCATTTCCTGGGCAGAGAAAAAACCTGTTTCGCAGAAGCAATCAATATAATCAGCCAGCTTTTCATTGGCGATGACGGGGAGCATTTCGTTGATGAGCTGATCAATATACCCTTGGTGATTTTCTTTAAAAGCAATTGGATAAGTATGAGCACCGAGGAAGGTTGCTTTGATGGGGATGCTGCATTTTTCTTTTAGTCGTTTTATCACCCGAAGCATTTTTAACTCCCCTGCTACGGTTAAGCCGTAACCACTTTTTATCTCGATGGCACCGGTGCCGTGTTTGATAACATCTTGTATTCTTTTGTATGCGCTGTTGAAAAGTTCATCTTCGGTGGCTTGGTTTAATTTATTTGCCGAGTTTAAAATGCCACCGCCTTTGGCGGCTATCTCAGCATAGCTCATGCCTTTTAATTTGTAAATAAATTCTTCCTCACGGGTTTGGGCAAAGACGATGTGGGTATGACTGTCGCACCAGGTTGGTAAAACAAATTGGCCATGTGCA
>JBKJPN010000069.1:0-8739 GCA_046595125.1 Ferruginibacter sp. | reverse complement strand
GTAGAGCGGTTGCATCTAGTGCATCGTAGAATTTTTTACCAAACTTGCGGGTGAGCGCTTCTTTTAAAAAAACATAAACAGGCACTTTTAATTTTTTTCCCAGCGAACAAGCAGCTTTGCAACTGTCTTCCCGTGGTTCGTAATTCACGTAAATATCATCACTTCTTTTACTTTCTTTGGTAATGATTGGGAAGAGATGGCAGCTTATTGGTTTTTTCCATTTTATTTTTCCATCAAGATAAGCCTGCTCAATACCGCATTTTACAACACCTGCAGCATCTTTTATACCATACACACAAACTTTACTGTCGATGGTTGGCGTAACCCAGCCATACTCTCTATCGTACACATAACGACCCTGGCGTTTAAGTTCTTTTCTACTTTCCGCATTTAAATAAGGTAATACTTTTTCGTACACTTCATTTATCTGATCTAATTCATCATTGGCCAAAGGAGCACCGGCATCGCCATCCACGCAGCAGGCACCCTTGCATTTGCCCAGGTCGCATACAAACTGCTCTTTAATCACCGCATCGGCCACTAGGATGTTGTCTATCGCAATCATGGATGCAAAGTTAAAGATTTCGGGGCTAGGCTGGTAAGATTTTATCAATGCAACAAATCAATAGAGCATTTATCGAACCTTTTAAAACCCTTAACAAAGTTCTAACAAGTTTTTTTATGCAATGGTTTTAGCGCTTCATCAAATAAGCAAACCAACCAACATGCTCAATAGCCGCCAATTAACCCTGCAACGCAGCATCCGGTATTTTTTTGCCGCCCTATTCTGGATACCAGTCGTATTTTTTAGTCTGCTGCTGGTAAAAAACACGCTCCCTTATTTTTCATTCAATCAGCAGTTTTTATTTATTGAAGAAAGATCTTTGTTATTTTTAAAACCAGTGTACAAATACAGTTTTTACATTCACATTTTTGCAGGCATGTTTTGTATTGTTGCGGCATTAACCCAGTTTTCATCCTACATACTTAAAAAAAGAAAAGCTATTCATAAATGGATGGGAAAAACCTATGTGTTTGTGGTGCTGATTTTGGGTGCGCCAACCGGCTTGTACATGAGTTTTTTTGCCAAGGGAAGTTTTTGGGAACGGATACTTTTTATGTTCATGGCACTGTACTGGTTTTTTAGCACCATGAAGGGCTTACAAACCATTAAAGTAAAAAACGTGTTAGCGCACAAGAACTGGATGATACGTAGCTACAGCATGGCTATGACAGCCGTGACGTTCAGAATTTATCATCTTTTCTTTTACTACTATGGTATAGACCATCTACATAATTATGAAATTTCGCTTTGGATAAGTGTGCTGGGAAACATGCTGGTGGCCGAATACATCATTTTCAGAAAAAGCAATGCTTACTTAAAAACATTTTTGGCTTAACTATTTTATAACCGCTGCTTTGTTTATGATAACAATGCACACAAAACCAACAAACATGAAAGCAATTATTTATGCAGGCATTAGCCTGTTCTCTGTGGCCACCGTTTACGGCCTAGCCGATTACTACAGCAGTAGTAAAAAAGGAACCATGGACAAACTCTACGTTGAAAAAGAGGCGCAACCCTTGACAGAAATTGAAGAAACAAAAACTGCGGTAATTCCCGTAGCGGAAATTGAAGCTGAAAAAACGGAACCAGCAAAAGTTACCGCCAAAGTAAAGTCAACAAAAAAAGTAAATCGGATGTCGAAAAAACTTGACTTTAAAGAATTTTCAAGAGCAAGAATACCTGACCCAGAACAAGTGAAGGCGATGAAAAAAGCTGCTGCAAAAGAGGAAGAAGAAAAAAAGCAATAGACTTATTTTTTGGTCCACTTAAAAGTACTGATAAGATGATCCAGGTCTTTTTGCAAAAAATCCTGCACCGGTCTTAAAGAATCAGCATTGGGCGTAACATCAAAATACAAAGCACCACGGAAAAAGTTTGTTGTGGTATCGCTCATAAAAAACTGTTTGGCTGTAGCAGCATTACCGCCAACTCTAAAGAACACGCCAGTGATGCCGTTTGGTGTATGAAACAAACTGTCTTTAATCGACGATGCTACCGATTCATTTTTATTGGTGAGTTTAAAGGCATCGTTTACCATAAAGTCGAAAACATTAATGCCTAGTGAATCTTTATAACTGCCATCGGCCTGTTTAACTTTATAAGTTGACATTCCGCCGATGGCTTTATAACTTAAAAATATTTTGGCCCCAAAGGTTGGGAAATCAATATTCACCCAATATGGATTTTGAGTATCCTGGTCAAAATAGCTGGTATCTTTTACTACCTGTGCATAGGCCGGGTATTCAAAACTGTATGGAAAACCTTCTTTTTGAAAAGCAACATAATTTCTTTCAGGAAAATCAATTTGGTAGTAGCCTTTCTTTTTTGATGTGTAGTTTGAGTTGCAAGCCGAAAACAATAAGCAAATGGCAATTGACAACAAGCAATAGGCAATAGGCAATAGGCAATAAGTGTATTGGACATTGCGAATTGCAGATTGGCGATTTTTTAACGCAGCGCCAAATGAAGCAATGTGCTTTTTGAAAAATGAAAAATGAAAATTAGGCATTGATTATTGTTGTTCAGTTTCCTGCTTGATGGTTACTTTAATTTTATCTAAACGATTCTTATTTATTTCCAAAGGAATAAATGTGTAATTACCGCCGATTACTTCTGCATTTACTTGTGGAAATTCGCCTGCAATTTCCAGCACCAGTCCGGCCAGCGAATCGCTTTCGCCACGTACTGCATCAAATGTATCGGTTGATAGCCCCATGGCTTTGCAAGCATCGTTAATCATAGTCTTGCCTTCAAAAATATAATTGAAATCGTCAATTTTTTTGTTCAGTGTTTCTTCATCATCAAATTCATCTTTTATTTCGCCAATGATTTCCTCCATCACATCTTCCAGCGTTACAATGCCCGATGTGCCACCAAATTCATCAACAACCACAGCAAAATGCATGCGGCGGTTGCGAAACTCCTGCAATAAATCTTCAATGAGTTTTTGCTCATGCACAAAATAAGGCTGACGCAATAAAACATGCCAGTCAAAATCAGGTGCTTCATTCAAGTGTGGTAAAATATCTTTTGTGTGCAGCATGCCTACCACTTCATCTAAATTACTTTTGTATACCGGCAGACGGGAATAATGCAGTTCTTCCACTCTTTTTATAGCATCGGAAAAATTAGTATTCACCTCAATACCATGTACGTCAAGCCGGGTAAGCATGATTTGTTTTACGGTTGTGTCGCCAAATTTTCGAATGCCTTTTAAAATAGTTTTTTCTTCATTGGTTGCCTCATGTTCGGGCAATAAGTCAATGGCATAGTCAAGGTGACTTCGATCCATGGTTGATGAATTTTCGGAAGAAAATTTTTTCTCAACCTTATCGCTGAAGCGCACCATTCTTTTGCTGAAGCGGTAAAAAACAGTGCGGCAAATTTCTACAATCAGCGAAGCCATGGCCGCAAAACGTATTTTATGATGCGTAGCCCAAACCTTGGGTAAAACCTCTGCAAATAGCAGCAACAACGTGGTAACAGACCCCAGTTTTATTAAAAAGACGGGCCAGAAACCCATACTGGCTAATGGTATCCAGCCATCAATTAAAATATTTAAAATGATAATGATGCCAATGTTTACAAAGCTATTTCCTATCAGCATAGAAGCCAGGAGAATCTTTGGTTCTTCCAGCAAACTGATGATACGGGAATAAGCTGGTTGCTTCATTTTACGCAGCTTATTAATATCGCTATAGGTGAGAGAGAAAAAAGCAATCTCGGAGCCAGCCAGTAAGAAGGATAAACAAAAGAGTATAATTAAAATGAAAATGAGTACGCTAACTGCGCCAACTGGAATAGCTAAAAGAGAAAAAGAAAATAATTCGAAAACCGAATGGTAATCCAAGACAATGAGTTTAAGTTAAAAATGATATTTTTTATTTTCCCGAAGGGTTAAAAAAATATGTTTATGGCTGCCTTTTTTATTTTAAGCAGTATTTAAAAATTAAAACGGTAATCTTTCTGATCCGTCTTCGGCCGGGGGCAAATCGGTTTCATTTTCCGGGCCATCAAACTCTTCCGTACCAAGTGTTCCTTGGCTGCCGTCGCCTCTTTTATCAAGCATAATTAAATTATCACCAACTACTTCGGTGGCAAATTTTTTGTTGCCATCCTTATCCTCCCAGCTACGGGTTTTAAGGCGGCCCTCAATATAAACCAGGCTGCCCTTGTGTAAATATTTTTGCGCAAGTTCGGCAAGTCCACGCCACAAAACAATGGTATGCCATTCGGTTTGAGAGATCAGCTTTCCGCTTCGGTCTTTAAATGTTTCGGTAGTTGCAAGCGAAAATTTAGCTACGCCGATATTCCCTTCCAGAAACTGCATATCTGGATCTTTACCCAGGTTCCCTATCAGCACTACCTTATTTACGCCCCTCATATTATTATTGTTTGTCGATGATTCGTTGGCCTGTTTAGCGTTTCAGCAAATTTAAAGATACATTTTTATCCTGCAAATCAATATAGCTTATTTTCTGCGAGGTAAGCAGTAATAAACTTTGGGAAAGCCAGTTTTATTATCTCATTATAACTTGCAGCTTTATATTCTTTTAATACAGGCTGTTTTGTTGTTCTAATGTGTACAAACTTGCCTTGCAAGCTTTGATGCGTAAGCTGCTGTTTGTACAATTTAGACACCGTAATTCTGGCAGTTTTATTTGTGCCAACCAGTTTCTTAACCAAAATATTCTCCTTGATTTCATCTTCGCTGAGTTTACCTGAAGTATCCAGTAAAATAAACTCGTAGAGATTTTCCCAAATGTCTTTTGCTCCTCTTTTTCTAACATATATTTTACTTTCAAATTCCAAAACTACATAGTACAGCCAGCGTTCTTTTTTTATTAGCTTCCCGGCTTTTACCGGTAACTGGCCAATGAGCCCCTGTTTGAAAGCGACACATTTTTGTTTCAATGAACAAATATTGCATAACGGATTCTGTGGTTTGCAAACTACTGCACCGAGGTCCATAATAGCCTGATTATAAATGCCCGGCACTGATTTATCGAGTAGTTCCTCGGCTAAAGCGCTAAACTGTTTTTTGCCCTTGGTACTGTCAGTGGCCGTTTCAATTCCAAAAAAACGGGCCAGCACCCTGAAGACATTACCATCAACAACCGCATGTGGTAAATTAAAAGCAAAAGAAGTAATGGCGGCTGCCGTGTACGGCCCCACGCCTTTTAAAGCGAGTATCTCTTCGTATGTATCAGGAAATTTTTCTTTCCTTTCAAACGCAATGAATTTAGCTGTTGCAATCAAGTTCTTACAGCGGGTGTAATATCCCAAGCCTTCCCAAAGTTTAAATACTTTTTCTTCGGGTGCCTTGCCTAGTTTTCCAATGGTTGAGAAGGTTTTTATAAACCGGTTATAATAATCCCAGCCCTGCTCAACCCTGGTTTGCTGTAAAATAATTTCGCTGAGCCAAATTTTATAAGGGTCATTTTCACCCTTCCAAGGCATTTGCCGGGTATTCTCAACTTCATTCCATTTTAAAAGCTGCTTTGTAAAATATTTTTTATCCTTATTCATTAACACTTAAAATCAATAGGTAAACATATTAGCCTGATATCAAAATTTATATCGCATTAAAAATCAACATATTGCATTACTAATTATTTGTAATCTGCTATTTATTTTTCACAAACTAACTGATAATCACCAACTTATTTGGAAAATTCGATTTTTTTGTTGTATTTTTCATAGAGTTACATTTATTAAATAAATCCATATGAGAAAAGCAGACCTCATCAACCAAATATCAGAAAAAACCGGCATACCTAAAGTAGATGTGCTGGTAACCTTAGAAACCATGTTTAAAGCGGTAAAAAATTCCTTGGCCGAAGGCGAAAATATATATATACGTGGCTTTGGGAGTTTTATCACTAAAAAAAGGGCTGCTAAAATTGGCCGTAATATAAAAAAGAATATTGCAGTGGAAATTCCCGAACACTATATACCTGCCTTTAAACCAGCTAAAGAGTTCATGCTGGAAATTAAAACTTCTAATAAAATAACAGATACCAAGCCCGAAGAGAACGATGACGAGGACTAATTCCGTAACTTTGCAGCCCTGTTGAAAGAACAGCAGGGCGTGTAAAATGGGTAAAAAACAATTGATATTGGCTGTTTGTGGTCTGGGTTTAGTCAGCTTAATTTTTATTTTTGGCCGAACGGTAGCACATAAAACAAAAACAGCTGTGCCTGTAGCTGCCGGAATTAAGGTTTTTGATATTAAACAATTTATTACTGAAGAAAAAGGGCATTTAACTCCATCTCAAGCTGTTTTAGTTGGCGAATTAGAAAATAAAGTAACCCGCGGCGATGTAAAAGAGCAGCAGATTGTTGCCTATACCGCCTTGGCAAATTTCTGGAAAGACAGCGCCCACACCCCCGAACCGTATTTTTATTATTTATCCGAATCCGCTAAGTTGGATAAGTCGGAAAAAAACCTCACCTTTGCTGCCCAATTAATTTTACACAACCTGCGCAGCGAGCAGGATGAAGCCAAGTTAAACTGGAAAACAGCACAGGCAATAGCCTTATTTGAAAAAGCAGTAGAACTTTACCCCGAAAACGACGACCATAAAGTTGGTTTGGGAAGTTGCTACATATTTGGAAAAGGCCGCGTTGGCGGCCCCGAAGAGACCATGAAAGGTATTCAGCAATTGCTGGGTGTAGTTCGCAAAGACTCAAACAACATGAAAGCACAAATGATGTTGGGTGTTGGAGGGTATGTTTCGGGGCAATACGACAAAGCCATTGAGCGTTTACTAAAAGTAGTGAAGGCCGAACCAAATAACATGGAAGCAGTGGCTTTTTTAGCTGATACTTATGCTGCTAAAGGCAATAATGCCGAGGCAATTAAATGGTATCAAATAAGCAAAAGACTGATAAACGATTCGCATTACAGTAAAGAGGTGGATGAGCGAATCAAACAATTACGGTAAAACATCGGCCTTAAAACCGATTTACATATTTTAAAAAATTATTTTAAACACAAAAAAGACTAGTTATGCCTTGTGGTAAAAAGAGAAAACGTCATAAAATTGCAACACACAAGCGTAAAAAACGTTTAAGAAAGAATCGTCATAAGAAGAAGTAATTTCTTTTTATAACTGCTGCAGATACTCATTGCGGCAAATATACCTGCATTCATTATAACTAATGCTTAGTTGTTGTGCATGCAGGTGTATTTCACTTTCCTGAAATTGCGGTCTTTGCAAAATATTACACTTGACCAAGGAATTGATTATTAACGCTGCGCCGCAAGGTGTGGAAATTGCGTTGCTAGAAGACAAAAAACTGGTGGAACTGCATAACGAAAAAGCAGATGCCAGTTTTGGCGTAGGAGACCTGTACCTTGGAAAAGTTAAAAAACTAATCCCCGGTCTCAACGCAGCATTTATTGATGTAGGCTTCGAAAAAGATGCGTTTCTGCATTATACCGACCTTAGCCCTTACGTACGTTCCATTTTAAAATTTACGCATGAATCCATGAACGATAATTCGGACAATGGATTTGATTTTGCTAAGTTTAAGGTAGAACCCGAGATTGTTAAAACAGGCAAGATTGCGGAAGTACTTAGTGGCAAGCCAAATATTTTGGTTCAGATTTTAAAAGAGCCTATTGCAGCCAAAGGCCCGAGACTAAGTTGCGAACTATCGCTACCGGGCCGCTTTGTGGTGGTTACGCCGTTCAACGACATAATTGCCATCTCCCGTAAGATTCACTCATCCGACGAAAGAAAAAGATTACACAAAATTATAGAAGCCATTAAACCCAAAAACTTGGGTGTAATTGTACGTACCGCTGCCGAAGGCAAACAAACGGCTGAACTTCATGGAGATTTGCTGAGTCTGGTTGCCAGCTGGAAAACCATTCAAACAAACCTGAAAGGCGCCAAGCCACCAGCAAAAATTTTAAGCGAACAAGGCAAAACCACTAGCATATTACGTGATTTATTAAGCGCCGATTTTAATAAGGTTGTTGTCAATGATAAGAACATTTACAGCGATGCAAAAACTTATATACAACGTATAGCGCCCGATAAGGCCGATATAGTTTCGCACTACAATAACGGCTCTCCTATTTTCGATAGTTACGGAATTACCAAACAAGTAAAAGCTGCTTTTGGTAAAACGGTAAACCTGCCAAGCGGTGCTTATTTAATTATTGAGCACACCGAAGCCTTGCATGTAATTGACGTGAACAGCGGCTACAAAAGTGTAAGTAATAATCAGGAGCAAAATGCTTTGGAAACTAACCTGGAAGCTGCTGAAGAGATTGCACGACAAATGCGCCTGAGAGATTTAGGCGGTATTATAGTAGTTGACTTCATTGATATGAAGTTGATGGAGAACAAAAAGAAACTGGCCGATGCTATGGATGGTTATATGCGTCCCGACAGGGCCAAACACGCCGTGCTCGCTATCAGCAAATTTGGCTTGATGCAGATTACCCGCCAGCGCATGAAGCCCGAGATGAACATCAACACCAGCGAAGTCTGCTCTAGCTGTAACGGCACCGGAAAAATTTCGTCTACCCTTATTTTAGAAGATGAAATAGAAAAGAACTTGAGCTACCTTATAATGCAAAAGCATACCGGGCTCACTATAGAAGTGCATCCAATCTTACATTCATATCTTACTAAAGGTTTATTATTCTCTAAACT
>JBKJPN010000205.1:0-2715 GCA_046595125.1 Ferruginibacter sp. | reverse complement strand
TTTATTTTATAAACCCCATTTCTGGAACGGGGAGTAAAAAGCTTTTGCTGGAAATCATTACGAAAACAACTTCGGAACAGAATATTCCTTTTGAAATAGAACACACTAACGCAGCCGGAGATTATGATTACATGAAGGAAAAAATTGCAAAAGAAAAAATTACTGATATTATTGTTTGTGGCGGCGATGGTACCGTAAATCAGATTGCCAATGCACTGCAAGGTATACGGGTTAATATTGGCATTGTGCCCATGGGCAGCGGAAACGGACTGGCTTTTGCAGCAAAAATCCCTAAAAATCCCGGTAAAGCATTGGCAATAATTTTTGCCGGAAATGCGTCGCTGGTTGATGGTTTCTACATTAACAAAAAATTCAGTTGCATGCTTTGCGGCCTTGGTTTTGATGCACAGGTTGCACATGATTTTGCCAAACAAAAAAAACGGGGCCTCGCTACTTACGTAAAACAATCCACTAAGAATTTCTTTACAGCAAAACCATATCCATTTGAGCTGAATATTAATGGAGAAGTATTGAAAACAGAAGCGTTCTTTATCAGCGTTGCCAACAGCAACCAATTTGGCAATAATTTTACCATTGCTCCGCAGGCTAGTCTGCACGATGGTTTGTTGGATATTGTGGTGGTAAATAAGATGAGTAAGCTGCGTATGATTTGGAGTGTATTAAAACAGATACACAATGGACAGGTGCGCATGTATGAAGACAAAAAATATCACCGAAACGAAATCCATTATTTTCAAACCAAGAAACTCAGTATAAAAAATCCGCAACTTGCGCCGCTGCATATAGATGGAGACCCTGCTGAAACCGACAATAAATTTGAAATAGAAATTATAGAAAATGCTTTTTCGCTGCTGATGCCTCGGTAGATTTATTTCAGTAAATCTTTAAGTAATTTAAGAGACGACTGGTTGTAACTATTAGTGAATGAATTAATCACATCTCTTTTCTCTCTTTGGGTCAGATGAAAATTAAGTGCGGCACCTTTGTCTTCGGTTTGAGGCATATACATAAATGAAATTCGTTGCAGACTCGAATCGAAATAGGAGCGCAGATAACTGTACTGGTCAGATTCGGCATAGTCCTGTAATTTATACCAGTTGTGCTGCAACATGGTGCCGGGCTTAACTAAAAAATCAGTAATTGAACCTGTTTCAAAAGGCTCCTGCCAGTTATCCTGTTTTCTGTCTCTCATTTGCAGAATAATTACTTTGCTGGTGTTTTGCTTAATCCACTCTTTAAAATATTCAATAAACCGGAGTGTAGTTTCCTGTCCGTAATTATCTCTAAGGCCTGCATCCATTACATCAATAACCGGGTTGCTGGGTAACCAAACATTGGGCAATATATAAGGAAAAGTAGCATTCATTCGCAAGGCAGTAAGCAAACGAAGATTTAATGGGTCCTGTTTTGCAAACATGGCAGCAAAGTCCACTGCATCGGGGCTTGCAGTTTTATCATCAGCATATACCAACGGCTTCATCATAAAACTAATTGGCTGGGTGCTAATCATCATCCGCCTGCCATCTCTACTAATGGTTGAATTAAATATCATCAGGGGAATGGCTGCTGTTTTTTCATCGACAGTTAATTGCTTTAGCTGAAGATTTAGCATATTGCCGCTGTTGCTGTTTAGCTTTTCTTCAAAAGCATAACCCCTGTCTTTTACATACTGATATTCACCTACCGTAAATTTTTGTACCGGTGAAAAAATATCTCTGGCAACCATCGATGAAAAAAGCGGATTTAAGAGGTCTTTGGCAATATTATCTACATACTCGCTGTTCTGTAAACTTAATTGTAACCCTTTTTTTTGTTTACGGAATAATTCACGATAATAAGTTGCCGCCAGCATGCCGCCACTGGCGCCGCTTATCATCATGGTTTTATTCATAAGCTTGCCCTGCAAAGCACTGTCTAACTGTTGCATAGTATTCATTACAAACGTACCACTGCGCAGGCCGCCGCCGCTTACATTTATAAATATCATCACCGGCTTTTCATCTGTTTGATTTTTTTTCCAGTTTTCCAAAACCTCGAGCATGTTCGCCCTGTCGTCGGCAATTTTTTCGGGCGTGCAAAGCTGCTGCATGGCAGCTTTATTATAATCGGGCCGCTCCATTTTATTGGTATAATTAACGCCGTAGGCTTTATTTCGGGTGTCAATTATTTCGTTCTTATACAGTACATCAACAAATAAAACAAGGACTATAAAAACCGGCAGACTCCAGCTTTCAAGAAAATGAGAAAGGGCTCCTGAAACCGCAGTCATGGCAGCAAAAAAAATAAGAATACTGGCCGCTGCTGGAACCTGAAATGCAGGATTATCCATAAAAAATCCAACGGTAATCAAAAAGCTAAATGCCAGTGCAATACTGATGATACCTGAGAAATGATGTTTTTTAAAAACAGCTTCTAAAAATTCACGGTTATAGTGAGAAACATTTCTGATAGGCCTGAAACGGAAACCCGTACCTAGATAATAACTCACTTTCAATCCCGGGTTTTCAAAACTGTTGTGTTTGGTGTGCTGATTGTAATTGAAATGCCCGGCGGCATCTACAATGGGGGCAATGTTACGTTGTATAGTTTTTTCGGCACCAAAAAAATACGCAAATGAAACGATTAGGATTAAAATAATACCCGATAAAACTCCAGCAACAATCACCAAAATTTCACTAGTATTCATTAATTCTT
>JBKJPN010000240.1:0-18977 GCA_046595125.1 Ferruginibacter sp. | reverse complement strand
GCAGCAATTTTAGTTGTGCCAATATCCAGACCTACGATGATGGGTTGTTCCTGATTCATAATTGTTTGTTTTGTGTTTGTGTTATTGAGTATTACTTTTAATAATCGTTTTGTTTTTCCATGACAGCTTTCGGCTGCTTGTTCTCTTTCCTCTCTGCTGCCGGTTTTTGAACCAGTTTTGCAACAGGCTTATTTTCCTTTGGCACTATTACTGGTTTTACTGTCGCTGCGTTGTTTTGAACTGGCTGCATCGGCAATTCATTTGCAGCCGGCGGTTCATAATTATCATCCCGCTGAATAGATTGCTGAATCATGCTGCTATCAACTGTATTGCGGTTATTATCAGGCAAAATGGTTTGTAGCGAGTCCCCTGCTGCCAGTTCAGCTCTTTCTGCAATAGCCTTCATTAATTGCAGTGTTCTCAGCGAATCGGCAGCAATATCTGCAGCATCTTTTCTTTTAGCGACCACCTGATTTTTGTACTGTACATTAATTACGCTATAATTATTCCAGCCGGCTTTTACCATAATCTCTTTATAAAATAATTTCAGTTTGTCTAGTTTTGTGCTGACATCATTACCATCGCCAAATACAATTACCTGATTACCAATTTTAGGTATCATCTCAAATAACCGCTGTGGCGTTATTTCAATCTGCTCAATCATAGCCATACTAAACGAATCTTTTTGTATAGCCAGACTTAGGTTTTTAATATCCAACAACAAGCTGCTGTCAGCCTTTGATAAAATCTTACTGTCAGTCGGAAAGCCTGTAAAAACAGGTAACCGGGCAGAGAACTTCTCACTCAGCGGCAACATTGCCAACTCGTTATCAATATAGAATGTAGAACCAACCGTAGAGAATATTCTTGCAATGGGTTCACGTTCATATACAGTTACCTGCAGTACTTCATTATTATCAAAGAACAGTTCAGCAGATTTAATCCATACATCTTTTTCCAGCTCCAATTCCATCTTCTTTAAATTAAAAGAACCAATGGTTTTGCCAACTGGGTTTATTTTTTCTGATGTTGTGATAGCATTCTCTATATCTTTTTTATCTACAAAAAAATTATTGCTAACACCATGTATATTTATTTCGATGCCTTTGCAACGATGTTCGCCCTTGCTTTTGATGGCGGCAACCAATAGAAAAATAGTAGCTCCGCCCAGAGCAACCCATAATGTTGCCAAGAGAATGCTTTTTATGTTATATCGTTTTTTCATTTCCAACTCCGGCCTCACCCCAACCCCTCTCCAAAGGAGAGGGAACTGGAAGAAGAAAAAGGAGATTATGTTTTATTAATTATTGTTTATCAAAATTTGTTTTATTGGTTCAACCAGTGTGTCAATATCGCCAGCACCAGCTGTAATTAATAATTCTGTTTTGTTTTCTTGTATCCAGGTCAGCAAGGCCGTTTTATCTAAAACTATCTTATTGTCATTCTTCATTCTTTTCAAAATCATTTCGCTATCCACACCAGCTATCGGTAGTTCTCTTGCCGGATAAATGGGCAGCAGTATCACTTCATCTGCCATGTCAAGTGTTTCCGCAAAACCATCTGCAAAGTCTCTGGTCCGGCTATACAAATGCGGTTGAAACACAACGGTGCACTTTTTACCGGGAAACAGTTTCTTTGCACCTTCAATCAATGCCCTCAACTCTTCGGGATGATGTGCGTAGTCATCTACCATCACCTGTTCGTCATTCTTCACTATATATTCAAACCTTCTTTTTACTCCTTTAAATTCCGCAACCGCTTCTCTTATTTTATCACTTTCAATTTCGAGATAGTGGGCAATTGAAATAGCAGCAATCATATTTTCAATATTATGCAAACCGCCCATATTCAGTACTACATCTCTCAATTCCCAGTACTGCATGATTAAATCAAAGCGGTAACTGCCATTTTGCATTTTGATGTTTGACGCATACACACTTGCATTTTCGTTGTGCAGATGAAAAGTCAAATGCTCATGTGCTTTTAAATCATCCGTTCGTTTAAGTCCGTATTTACTTAACAACAATCCTTCGGGCTTAATCCTTTCCGAAAATTCGATGAAAGCCTGTTCCATATTTTCGGCAGTGCCGTAAATATCCAAATGATCGGCATCCATAGAACTGATAACAGCTACATCGGGACTTAATTTCAAAAAACTTCTATCGTATTCATCCGCTTCTACTACCGATACATTTCTTTCACTGCTCCAGAAATTAGAATTGTAATTAACTGCAATGCCACCTAAAAAAGCATTGCAACCATAACCGCTGTGCCTTAATATATGTGCAACCATAGTACTGGTTGTTGTTTTGCCATGCGTACCCGCAATACATATATTGTACGAGTTGTTGGTAATATCACCCAATACTTCGCTGCGCTTTACAAGCTTGTAATTATTCTCTTTAAAATAATTCAGCTCTTTGTGATCTTTTGGAACAGCCGGTGTGTAAATAACCAGTTCTGCTGCTTTGTCAATGAACTCAACATTATCTTCATAATGAATCTCAATTCCTTCTGTTGCAAGTTGCTTAGTTAAAATGGTTTCTGTTTTATCATAACCACTTACCGCAACTTTCTTAGAATTAAAGTATCTGGCCAATGCACTCATACCAATACCGCCAATTCCTAAAAAATAAACTCGCTTTACCCCCTCCGCCCCCTGAAGGGGGAACTTTGACTCTTCTATTTTCAAACTTGTATTCAATTATTTAATAGCTTTTAAAATTTCTGTGGCAATAATTTCATCGGCATTGTTGATTGCCAGATTGCTGATATTGCTTTTTAATTCCTGTTGTTTGTTATCATCTTTAGATAATTGAATAATTGCCGGTACCAATAATTCTAACGCCTCACTGTCTTTTATCATTATGCCTGCATTTTTATTAACTAAACTTTGTGCGTTTACCGTTTGATGATCTTCGGCAGCATAAGGAAACGGTACAAAAATCACCGCTTTCTTCATTACACATAGTTCAGCAATTGCCATGGCGCCACTGCGGCTTATTACTAAATCTGCAGCGGCATAAGCATTTTCCATCTGTGTAATAAAATCGCTTGCCCAAATATTGGCTTTGTCTGCTGCTCTTTCACTTCCTTTCGCCGCATAAGGTTTACCCGTTTGCCATATCAATTGCAAGTCGTTTTCTACAAATGCTTCCAGGTTTTTATCCAGCGCCTCGTTAATGCTTTTGGCACCAAGACTTCCCCCTACCGACAATACAGTTTTTTTTGCCGGATCCAATCCAAAGAACTTAGTGCCTTCTTCTCTGCTCACTGTACTCTTAGAAATACTTGCTCTTACCGGGTTACCTGTCACGATAATTTTTTCTGCCGAGAAGAACTTTTCCATTCCATCCGTAGCAGTAAAAATCTTTGTAGCTTTTTTTCCCAGCATTATATTAGCCTTACCTGCAAATGAATTACTCTCATGTATAAAAGTTGGAATTCTTTTTACCTGTGCCCATCGTAAAACCGGAAAACTTGAATAACCACCCACACCAATCACCGCACTTGGCTTAAAGTCTTTAAAGATTTTTCGTACCTGAAAAAAACTTTTGACTAGTTTAAATGGTAACCCAGTATTTTTAATCAAAGAACTTCTGTTAAAACCCGTAATATCCAATCCTACTATTTTAAAACCGGCCTGCGGTATTTTCTCCATCTCCATTTTTCCTTTAGCACCAACAAATAAAATTTCTGTTTGCGGTTGCTGTATTAAAATGGCATTTGCTATTGCAATTGCCGGAAAAATATGGCCGCCTGTTCCGCCTCCTGCTATGATAATACCCCCTCCGCCCCCTAAAGGGGGAACTTTTGCAGTCTTTAGTTTTATATCATCATTCATTTATTATACACTTCAACTTTTATATTCATCGCTACAATCTTCTCTATAATCAGTTCCCCCTTTAGGGAGCGGAGGGGGTTGTTGCCCCTTCCAACTGCTCCACATTTCTTGCAACACTCAATATAATTCCTATGGACAAGCAGGTGAATAAAAAACTACTGCCCCCCATACTTACCAATGGCAGCGTAACGCCTGTATTTGGAAAAATATTTACATTAACCCCCATGTTAGCAATGGCCTGAATCACCAGCATAAAACTTAATGCCAGCGCCAGAAATGCGCCAAAAGCATAGGGGCATTTCCTGTACAATCTTATACATCGGTATAAAAACAATAAATAAATAAACACCATAAATGTGCCCCCAATCAACCCATATTCTTCCAGAATAATTGCATAAATAAAATCACTATAAGAGTGTGGTAAAAAATTTCGAGCCTGACTATTGCCAGGTCCAAGGCCAAACCAACTTCCTTTTGCTATGGCAATTTTGGCCTGATTTATCTGATACAGTTTTTCATTGGCATCTTCCTTATTGCTGTACATGAATGTTTGTATACGTCCAATCCAAGTAGGCACACGGCCAACAGAAAAAATGGCAGGGATGTCTTTTGCTCGATGTTCTTTTTTATCGTAGGTGCTTACTGCCACGGTGAATAAAATAAAAACGGGAATCATGGCAATCCCAATGGTCATCAAAATATGTTTAGTACTAACCCTGCCGATGAACATGATTAAAATACTTGTACCCCCAATTAATAAGGATGTAGAAAGGTTTGATGGTGCAATCAATAAGCAAATAATAGCAACTGGAATGATGATGGGTAAAAATCCTTTTCTAAAATCCTTAATTACATTCTGCTTGCGGCTCAACTGGCGACTCATATACATGAACAGCGCAAGTTTGGCCATATCAGATGTTTGAAAGGTCATGTTAATTACTGGGAGCTTTATCCATCGAGTTCCTTCGTTCATACGCACACCAAAGAAAAATGTATAAATCAGCAACAGGATAGACACGACAAACAGAACAGAAGCAATTCTGGAATAAATGGTATAATTAACACGGTGTGCAAAATAAATGATGAGTACTCCTAGAATGATAAAACCAAATTGTTTAAACAGATAGCTCTCGGTACTGCGACTGTATTTGTATGCCAGCGAACCGGTGCTACTGTACACAACTAATAAACTTACCAATGTAAGAATGATGACGATACCCCATATCACACGGTCGCCTTTGGTTTTGCTAACCAAATTGCCACCCATGTTACTGATGTTGGGTGTAAAGAATGATTTTATGTTTACTGAGTCTGACATTTGGCCTCACCCTCGTTCCCTCTCCGATAGAGAGGGAGGCCGGGCATTTATTATTTTTTCAACATTTGTAATTAAGCATTTCAACATTTAATCAATTTCATCTTCGTTTTAATCTTCCAGTTCCCTCTCCTTTGGAGAAGGGGTTGGGGTGAGGCTTTATAAGTCCTTCACCGCTTGTTTAAATTGATTCCCTCTATCCTCGTAATTTTTAAACAAATCGAAACTTGCACAGGCAGGGCTTAGTAAAACCACATCGCCTTTGCTTGCAAAATGAAAAGCCGATTGAACTGCGTCTTTTGCATTTTCGGTATTCACTATCAGTGGTACAATGTCACCAAAGGCTTCATGTATCTTTCTGTTTTCGGTACCCATGCACACAATGGCTTTTACTTTTTCCTTCACCATATCTTTAAGCAAAGAATAATCGTTGCCTTTATCTACACCGCCTAATATCAATATCACCGGCTTTTCCATGCTCTCCAAAGCAAACCAGGTACTGTTTATATTGGTTGCCTTGCTGTCGTTGATAAACTCTACATTCTTTATTGTAGCTACTGTTTCCATACGATGTTCCAGGCTTTCGAAAGTCTGCAAAGCCTCCCGTATCTTTTCTTTACGGATGTCAACTGCCGAAGCAGCCAACCCTGCAGCCATACTATTGTATTGATTGTGCTTTCCTTTAACGGCAAAGTCTTCAATGCTCATCTGCATCTCTTCGGTTTTCCATTTAAGGTGCATTTTTGCATTCTGCAAATAGGCTCCTTGTGGTAGTTCTTTACTCATAGTAATGGGGGCTAGTGTTGATTTAATGGAATAGTTAGTTATTGTTTTCGCTGTTACTTCATCATCCAGATTATAAATAAATACATCATCTTCTTTCTGATTCATCACAACCCTGAACTTGCTGTTTATATAATTCTCAAATTTGTATTCGTATCTGTCTAAGTGGTCTTCGGTTATATTTGTGAGCACCGCCACATCGGGCCGAAATGTTTTAATATCATCTAATTGAAAAGAACTTATTTCTGCTACATACAAAGCTTTAGGATGCAGGGCAATTTGCTTTGCAAACGAATAACCTACATTCCCTACCATGGCACAATCGGCTCCGCCCGTTTTGCAAATGTGATAGGTTAAAGCAGTAGTGGTAGTTTTTCCGTTACTACCGGTGATAGCGATAATTTTACTGCTGCCTTTGTAGCGGTAAGCAAATTCAATTTCGCTGATTACTTCAATTCCTTTTGCCCGAATTTGTTTTACCAACTCATTTTTTTCTGCAATGCCGGGGCTCTTCATCACTTCATCGGCATGTAAGATTTTTTCTGTTGAATGTTGATTTTCTTCAAAATCAATTTGATTCTCTTGTAATTCTGTTTTGTAATTTTCTTTGATGGGGCCACCGTCGCTTACAAACACTTCATACCCTTTTTGCTTTGCCAGCAATGCAGCGCCTACCCCGCTTTCGCCTGCACCCAGTATGACTAATTTTTTCTTCATTCACTTAAATGGTTTATTTATTTCAACATGAAATAAATAATGGTTCTTCAACAGCATAGAATTTAACAGGTCGCGTCTTCAAGAAGTCTGATTTGGTCGTCTTACAAAGGATATTGGCTTAGTTGAAAAACATGGCAGATGCTTTCGCACATACCCGTTTGGTTTTCCAAAACATTTTTATCGAAGCTTTAGCGTAACTATTGCTAAAACCACACTTAATATTGTAATAATCCAAAAACGTACTGCTATCTTACTTTCGTGATATCCTAATTTTTGATAATGATGATGCAGCGGACTCATCAAGAAAACCCGTCGTCCCTCTCCATACTTTCGTTTGGTATATTTAAAATATCCAACCTGTATCATCACACTTAAATTCTCAATTAAAAACACAAAACAAAAAATGGGTATCAGCAATTCTTTACGCACAATAATTGCCAATGCGGCAATAATGCCACCTAATGCAAGACTTCCGGTATCGCCCATGAAAACCTGTGCCGGGTAAGCATTGTACCAAAGGAAGCCAATACAGGCACCAACAAATGCAGCAATAAAAATGGACAATTCTCCCAGGTTGGGGATGTACATAATATTGAGATACTCAGCAAATTTTATATTGCCGCTTACATAGGCAAAAATGCCAAGACAAATACCAATGATGGCACTCACGCCTGTAGCCAGGCCGTCCAATCCATCGGTTATATTTGCTCCATTGCTTACCGCTGTTACAATTATGATAACAATTAAGATGTACAGAATGTATGCATAATCCTCCCAGGCTTTTGGTAAAAGTTTGGCATAGTTAAACTCATGTGTTTTTACAAAAGGGATGGTTGTAATCGGTGTTTTTACTTTTGCAAAAATGTGGTCTTTCCCATCTAGGTTTATTATATGGAAAGAGTCACTCATTAATTCTTCGCCATGTTTTAAAACCGAATCTTTTACATACTGTAAGCTTGGATTATGCACTTCTCTTTCTACCACAACACTTGGCGTAAAGTAAAGTGTAGCTCCAACAATTATTCCCAGCATTACCTGTCCAAAAATTTTGAATCTGCCTGCTAAGCCATCACTATCACTTTTTTTATAAGCTACTCCTTTGGTTTGCGCAATTCTTTTAGCCCGAATTTTCAAATAGTCATCAATAAAACCAATGGTTCCCAACCATACAGTACATAACAACATCAGGCGTATATACACTTTATCGAGATTGGCTAACAACAAGGTGGGTATTAAAATTGCGAGTAGGATGATGATTCCTCCCATGGTTGGAGTCCCCATTTTCTCTTTCTCCCCTTCCAATCCAAGGTCACGAACTGACTCACCCAGTTGTTTTTTCTGTAGATATTTTATCAGTTTTTTACCATATACTGTTGTTATCACCAGGCTCAATATCATGGCCAGCATCACCCTGAAGGTGATGAATTGAAAAAGATTGATACCCGGAAACCGGAAACCTTCTTTAGCAAGGCAATCAAAAATGTAATACAACATAAAACTCCTATTTACTGATTTGTGAGTGGTAAATCGTGAGACGTGAGTACAACCTCACAAATCACGATTCAACACTAACTACTTTCATTTATCAAGCAACTCAAACATTTCATTCAAAATTTTCTTATCATCAAAATCATACTTCACACCATTTATATCCTGGTACTTCTCATGGCCTTTGCCTGCAATCAAAACAATGTCTTCGCTGTTTGCCAGGCTCACAGCCGTTTTAATAGCTTCTTTTCTGTCGGCAATTGAAATAACTTTTTTTTTTGTAACCGCATTTACACCCGCCTGCATGTCTTTTAAAATCTCCAGCGGGTCTTCACTTCGTGGATTATCAGAAGTTAAAATCACTTTATCGCTATACTCACAGGCCACTTCGGCCATTATCGGACGTTTGGTTTTATCTCTGTCGCCGCCACAACCAACTACCGTTATAATCTGCTGGCTACCTTGTCTTAAATTTTTAATCGTCGCCAATACATTTAACAAAGCATCGGGCGTATGTGCATAATCAACTATGCCGGTTAATTTTTCTTTTTTACTGATGGTATAATCAAATCTTCCTTCGGCACCATCCAGACTGCTTAATACCTGCAGCGTATTGTCTTTGTCTTCGCCCAAACAAACAGCTGTGGCGTAAGCCGCCAATAAATTATAGCCATTAAATTCTCCTATCAACCTAAAAAAAACTTCTTTTTCATTTACGTTCATGTGCAAACCTTCCAGGCTGTTATCCAAAATCTTCCCTTTAAAGTCGGCCATTGTTTTAAGGCTGTAGTAATACTTTTTAGCAGTTGTATTTTGTAACATCACTGCTCCTCTTTTATCATCTGCATTGCTGATGGCAAATGCGGTTGAAGGCAGTTTGTCGAACCATGATTTTTTTACCCGGATATATTCGTCAAATGTTTTGTGATAATCAAGATGATCGTGTGTGATATTGCTAAACAATGCGCCAGCAAACTGCAAGCCCGTAATACGTCCCTGGTGAATGGCATGGCTGCTGCACTCCATAAATACAAATGCACAACCTTCATCAACCATCTGTTTCAATAATGCATTTATACTAACCGCATCTGGTGTTGTATGTGTTGATGCAATTATTTTTTCCCCAATCTGATTCTGCACCGTACTCACCAATCCGCATTTATAGCCAAGTGTTGTAAACAGCTTCCATAATAAAGTAGCGATGGTAGTTTTTCCGTTTGTGCCGGTAACACCAATCAGTTTTAATTTTAAAGAAGGCTCGCCATAAAAATTATGACTCAGATATCCTGCGGCTTCGGCAGCATTTTCAACCTGAACGTAAGTAATCATTTCATGAACTACTTCCGGCATCGATTCACATACCACAGCTACTGCGCCACAGCTAACAGCCATCTCAATAAATTCCTGCCCGTTAGTTTTAGTGCCTTTCAGCGCTATAAAACATGTACCAGGCTTTACTTTACGGGAATCGATTGACAGATCAGCAATTTCAATATTGGTGTTACCCTTTACTGCTTTTATAGAAACCTTATATAGTATATCCAGTAATATCAATTCAGTATTAAGGCAATGTTTTGGTTTTTATTAAAATTTGTTCCGGCGGTTAAAGACTGATTCATTACTCTGCCACGGCCTGTGGCAGCTACTTTTAATCCCATGTTCTCCAACAAATACACCGCATCTTTCAAGCCCATTCCGACAACGTTAGGGGTTACAGAACCGGATGTTGAATTTGAAACTGACGGTGTAAATAATGTTCCCGAATTATTTTTTATCTGCATCGACCTCCAAAAACCAGATACACCAGAATCGGTGAAAGGCAGATTCAACGAACTGAAAATCGAGTTCAATTCATTCTTCATACCAAAAGAATTATACTGGTTAGTGTCGGCCTTATTAGCAGTGATATATTTTTTTGTACTTAAATAACTCCCAAAAATTCTGTCGCTAATTTCTTTAAACACAGTTCCCGAAACATCGGCTCCGTAAATCTTTTTTGATTCTTTGCTGTTTTGAATAACAACGGCCATTGTATATTTTGGCTGACTAGCAGGAAAATATCCGATGAAAGAAGCCTGGTATATTTTGTTGCCTTTGTTGTATCCCCTGTTGTCGAGCGCAGTAACTGCAGTTCCAGTTTTTCCAGCAATTTGATAGGCCGAATCTTTTATTTTTCTGGCTGTGCCATGTTCGCCTTCTACTACAGCGAGCAGGCATTCCTTTAATTGAGACAAGGTTTCATCACTACATATTTTTTCAACCAAGACTTCCGGCTGTATCGACTTCAACTCAACACCATATTGTTTTATTGAACTTACCAAGTAAGGCTTCATCATTTTACCATTATTGGCAACAGCGTTGTACAGCATTAACATGTGCAATGGCGTAACTAGTTCCTCGTAGCCATGGGCCATGTAAGGAATGGTAGTTTTTGACCAGCTGCGGTTCGACGGGGTTTTTATGGTAGGTCTGCCGGAAGATGCCGTAAGGTCAATGCCTGTCATAACATCCAACCTGAACTTGTGTAAATGATCAGTAAACTTTGTGGGCTGGTTGTGATAATACTGATCGGCCAGTTTTGCAAAAGCCACGTTACTACTTCTTTCAAAAGCATCTTTCACTGTAATATCATAGGTACCCAAGTGAGAATCTTTTATTTTCAATCCATAAAAACTCTTTACGCCACCTTCGCAATTAACGATAGTACTATTGGTTACATATTTGTCTTCCAACAGGCTCATTAAGGTGGCCAATTTAAATACCGAGCCCGGCTCGGTTGCTTTTCCAATTCCGTAATTCAAATCTTCGGTGTAAGAACCATCGGCTTGTTTGCCCAGATTTGCAATGGCCTTTATTTTACCAGTCGCCGTCTCCATAACAATGGCTGTGCCATGCAATGAATTGTTACCGATCATCATCCGCATTAAAGCCGATTCTGTAACATCCTGTATATAAGTATCTAACGTCGAAATAATATCCTTGCCATTTTCTGGATCTACATCCCCTCCATCAACCGGCATGTAAGCTCCAGCCATGTAGCGTACCAATTGCTGACCTGTCTTGCCTTTCAGCAAACTGTCGTATCGTTGCTCAAGTCCTACATTATTAGCATTGGCCCTAGCTAAACCGATAGTGCGGTTAGCCAGCAACACATAGGGGTTTATTCGTTTGTCTTGTGCGCTGATAATAAAACCACTTTTATTTTTACCTTGTTTAACCAATGGAAAATCTCTTAACTCTTTATATTCTGTAAATGATATTTTCCTTTTTAAGGGATAAAACCTCTCCTTATTTTTATACGCCAGTTGCATTTCCTTTAAATAAGCTTCAGGTGTCTTATCATTAAATAAGTTCGACAAGCAAATACTCAGTGTATCAACGTAGTCTTTAAATCTCTTACCATCCTTTTCTCTCAATCCCTCGGCAGCAAAATCAACAAACACATCAAAAACGGGAACCGAAGTGCTTAGCATATTTCCATCTTCACTGTAAATAGTACCCCGTTCAGCATCTATTGGCAAATATTTCAAATGCATACTGCTGTCCATGCTCGTCCAAAAACCTCCTTCTACCCGCTGAATATAAAATGCTTTGCCTATCACAATCAGCCCAAGGATAACCATCCCCAGAAAACTGAGATAAACCCGCCATAATATGTCATTCTTAATTTCCAACTTAGTTATGTTCTTTATTTAGCTTTTATATTTTCACCCAAAATAATTGGAGGCTGTGTCAACTCCTTCAACCCTAGGGGTTCTACTGCTTTAATCAATTCGCTGGCTTTACTTCTAAAAATCACATCGCTTTTAATGGTTTTGTATTCGTACTCCAGTTCTTTTATTTGCTTTTCAGTTGTGCTGATTTTCAAGTTCAGCTTATCTGTATAGTGGCCGTTATATATATACAGTACCGCCAACAAGGTCAAAAACAAAAAGAAAGGAATATTTCTCACCACCCATTTATGGCTGATAAGTTTCTTCCAGTCCATCTTTGTATTACCTGTTTGAGGTTCTGCTATATTTTTTTCTTCTGCCATTTATTTATTGATACATTCGTTTTTAACTTTTACTTCAATTCTGCAACTCTAAGTTTCGCACTTCTGGACCTGCTGTTTTCCTTAAGTTCTTTTTCGGTAGCTGTAACCGGTTTCTTTGTAATCACTTTAAAAGGATTTTCAAAACGATGACCGTAAACATCATCGATAGCCGTATCCTCAAAAGTGCCGTCTTTGAAAAATATTTTCACTAGTCTGTCTTCCAGCGAATGAAAAGTAATGATAGCCACTCTTCCGCCGGTATTAAGCACTGTTATTGTTTGTTGCAACAAATCCTTCAAGGCTCCCAACTCGTCGTTCACCTCAATTCGAAGTGCCTGAAACACCTGTGCAAAATATTTGTTAGGATTTCCTTTTACTACTGCCTGTACCGCAGCTTTAAATTCATTGATGGTACGGATTAGCGTAATTGACCTTTGTTGCACAATAGTTTTCGCCAATGTTTTGGCGTTGGTTACTTCGCCATACAGTTCAAACATTTTGTGCAACTGCAATTCGGAAAAAGTTTTAAGTATATCTGCTGCAGTATTTGCCTGGCGCTGATCCATGCGCATATCAAGCGCTGCATCAAACCTGATAGAGAAGCCACGGTCGGCTTCGTCAAACTGGTGACTGGAAACGCCTAAATCGGCCAATATGCCATCTACCTTTGCCATTTTATGCAAACGCAAAAATTTCTGCAAGTGCCTAAAATTTTGTGGAACAAAAATTACTCGTTCATCATCTGGTAGGTTTTGCCTAGCATCTTCATCCTGATCAAAAACAATCAGTCGCCCATTTTCATCCAGTTGTTCTAGTATTGCCCGACTATGTCCTCCGCCGCCAAAAGTGCAGTCAACGTAAATGCCGTTGGCTTGAATGTTTAATCCTTCCAAACATTCATTCAGTAAAACCGGCGTGTGGTAATTTGGGAATTTGGAATCTGGAATTTGTATGTTTTCTGATGTCTTACTCATTCCATTTTTCAAATTACTAACCTGCCTGACGGCAGGCAGGTTACAAATTCCTAAATACCTTCTTTCCTGTTCATTACTTCATTTGCCAAATCACTGAATGATTGTGGTGTAAAAGTTTCAAAGAACTGCATATACTTACTTTTATCCCAGATCTCAATTTTGTTAACCGCCGAAACCAACACTATTTCTTTCTCCAGCCCTGCATGTTCGGTCAGGTTTTTTGGCACCAGTAATCTTCCTGCTGAATCCAGATCCAATTGGGTGGCACCATTTAAAAAGTAACGTCTGAATTCGCGTACTTTTGGGTCAAAATCATTCAGTTTGCTGATTTCAGAAAATATAGGATCCCAGCTTTGCTGGGGATACAGCGTTAAACATTTTTCAAAACCTCGGTTAATGATAAAATGCGAAGCACCCTCTTCCGGCAGTTGCTTTTTAAAGCCTGCCGGTAAAAGAAAGCGCCCTTTAGCATCTAAAGTGGCCTCATATTCGCCGAGGAAACCAATCATTTTCAAGTATTTAGTTAGTTGACTAACAGATATTACCACAAAATAACACTTTTTCCCACTTTCTGAACATAATTCGGAGAAAGTTTTTTATCCACAGCCCCGTAGTGCTATATCGGCAAGGCTATGGGCTGAAAACCGGCGTTTTTGCTGTGAATTGAGTGTGGAAAGCTGTGGATTACTGTTAATTACTTTTTTCTGAACTAAAAAAAAGCGAATGCCGGGTAATTTGCGAAAGATGATGCAGTAGATTTTTCAGTAAAAATTGATTCTTGATAAGACTGAATACAAAAGACGAGTTAGAAAAATAACAAGCCTTTTTGTATTATAGCAACGAAAAGTTATTCGAGTCTATTTTGCCAACGGAATAGTGATGCAGAATTTACTCCCCTTGCCTAAGACACTTTCGGCTTTTATCGTTCCGTGATGTGCCTCTACCATGGTTTTCACATAGCTGAGTCCCAAACCAAAGCCTTTTACATTATGCACATTCCCGGTATGAGCCCGGTAAAATTTTTCAAAAATACGGTGCAGTGTTTCTTTGTTCATGCCAATTCCGTTGTCTTCAATACTAATTTTAAAATGATGCCCGGTACTTTTGGTACTTAGTTTAATGTGCAGATTTTCCTTTGAGTATTTTACGGCGTTATCTAGCAAGTTATTGATGAGGTTTGTAAAATGAACTTCGTCTGCATTAACCACATCATTTTCGGCATCCAGTTCTACTTCAAGCGAGCCTCCTTTTTCTTCTACCTGCAAATTAATATTATTAAGTGCCGCTACCACCAAATCATGCGCAGCCGACCTTTTTAGATTCAATTGAACTTCCTGTTTATCAAGCAAAGCCGCCTGCAGTATGGTTTCCACCTGCTTGTTCATGCGCTTATTTTCTTCTTTGATAATCGCTGTAAAATATTCAGTTTTTTCTTTGTTGCCCGAAACCTTTTCATTTTTCAATGCATCAACAGCAAGTGAAATAGTTGCCAGTGGCGTTTTAAACTCATGCGTCATATTGTTGATAAAATCAGATTTTATCTCACTAAGTTTCTTCTGCTTTAGCAATGTACGAATGGTGATAAAGAATGCTGTGGTGATGATGAGTGTAAATAAAATTGCCCCAAGTATAAACCAAATCACTTCCTTCCAAATAAGACTTTGCTGATGAGGCACCACCACCGAAAGCAGTTCTTCACTCACCAGATTTTCGAAACTGGTACCGCTGGCGGGTTCCAACGCATAAACAATCCGAAGGCTATTAACTGTATCGGCGTAATATTTAAAAAAGTTATCGCTGTACACCTGGTCGCCGTTAATGGAATTTATTCGCACATTAAATTCAAAGGGATAATCCTGCAGATTATTTTTGTTGAACCCCATCCTGATAATGTCTGTTATTTCTTCTTTTGAAAATCGCTTAATAACTGATGGTTTAAAATACTGCATTTGCAATTTATCACCTGGAAAAAGCAAATCGCTTTTACGGGGCATCGGCATTAAAGAATTTTTTTCCTGCGTGAGCAAGGTGCCGGCGTAACCAACAGCCCTTACAATATTGTCATTTATCTGCTTGTCTTTTGTCTCCTTGGCACTCTTTATCCATAAAAACTGGAAAAAGATAAGGCCAAACAGTGAAAGCAGAATCAAAATTGTTATGACAGGAAAAATTTTCTTCATTACAGCAAAGGTAGTTCAGTTACAGGCGGTAAAATACGCTAAAACCTGTAAATTTTAAATTTAACTAAGGTTTAGATTTTGGAAAATAATTTACTCGTGGGCATTGTTATTTAAACTAAAATATTAACTTAGAAATATGGTTGAACCTGCTGCCGGTATATTATTGATTGCTGAACCTTTTTTAAAAGATCCCAACTTTTTACGAACGGTCATTCTTTTGTGCGAACACCAGCAGGAAGGCAGCTTTGGCTTGGTATTGAATAAGCAGATTGAACAAACATTGGACGAATTAATTGCAGATTTGGATGGTTGTAACCTACCGGTTTATTATGGCGGACCGGTGCAAATGAATACGATACATTTCTTACATCAGTGTCCCGATTTAATTCCCGAATCGGTAAAAGTAAACAATGATATATACTGGGGCGGTAATTTTGAAACGGTAACCGCCTTAATAAAAACCAACAGCATTGACCTCTCTAAAATAAAATTTTTTATTGGCTACAGTGGCTGGGGCGATGGGCAGTTAACAGGCGAACTTGATGAAAAAAGCTGGCTGACTGTTTCTGCAAATAGAAAACTGGTATTTAATACTGAAGATGACCAAATATGGAAAGGCAGTTTGCAGGAGCTTGGCGGAGAATATGAAATGATGATTAACTATCCGATTGATCCCCAGTTAAACTAATAATTTAATTGTTTCAGCAAATATCTTACTTAATTTTTCATCGGCTTCGCCGGCAACTGCAATAATCTCCGCAATATTTACCGGCTGTAAATTGTCGGGATTACATTCATCAGTGATTACACTTACTGCTGCGCAAGGCAGTCCTACATGATTAGCAACAATCACTTCGGGTACTGTGCTCATACCAACCATATCGGCACCCATGCCACGCAGGTGGCGATACTCAGCCCGGGTTTCCAGGTTAGGTCCCGCAACAGCAACATAAATACCTTGCTTTATTTCTGTTGATAAAGATGATGCAGCAGTGAGGATTTTTTTATTCAATTCATTATCATAAGGGCAACTCATATCCACAAACCGGTTTCCAAATGCCGGGTCGTTTAATCCACGCAGCGGATTTTCGGGTTGTTCATTTATGTGATCGTTAAGCATTACGAGGTCTCCCTTTTTATAGTCTGGATTCATACCCCCAGCGGCATTGCTAAGCAATAAATATTTGATGCCCAGTTCTTTCATCACCCTCACCGGAAAAGTAACCTGCTGCATGCTGTAACCTTCGTAATAATGAAACCGGCCCTGCATTACCAGTACCGGCACTTCATTCAAAAAACCAAATATTAAATTGCCCTTATGAAATTCTACTGTGGCTTCCGGAAAATTGGGAATCTCACTGTAAGGTATAGTAATCTTAACGTCTATACATTTAACAAAAGCACCAAGGCCAGTACCGAGCACAACGCCGGCCTTTGGGTTTTCAAAGCCTTTAAATTTTAAAATTGCGGCGCATTCTTTAACATCGTCTAAAGTATAGTTCATTGTCAAACCTTTTAACGTGAAAATACGTATATTCAATTATACAGAAATACACTGAACTGCAATGAAAGCATTTACTTTCTTCTTAACCCTTATTTACCTTAACTGTTCGGCACAGGATGCTTACAAACAGGGAGATGCCGTTGCGGATTTATCTGTGAGGCAGATTTTGAATTATACCGAGACTTCTTCTACTTTAAATAAATTAAAAGGCAATATTACCATCATTGATTTTTTTGGAACCTGGTGTGCACCTTGTATTAAAGCATTGCCGGAGTTAAAGGGTTATCAGGAAAAATTTGAAGAAGATTTAAAAGTAATTCTTGTATCCACTGAGGATAAAAACAAACTCGCCAAATTTATTAACGCTAGGCAACCTTTCAGCTTTCCTATGATTGTTGATACTGATAATATATTTGCCAATGCATTCAAACCGCCTTCATATCCCTATACGATTGTGCTGGATAAAAATTTAAAAATACTTTTGATTGCCAATGCAGCAGACCTTTCTGAATCTATGCTTGAAAATTTTATTGCAAATGGAAGAAATTTATCTGAAACAAAAACAATTGTACCTAAAATTAAAACAGAAATCAAAACTGAACCCAAGGCCATGTATACCGAAAGCAGCAACACACTTGTAAAACTATCTCAGGATTTTATGTACGCTGCTAAAACTAATGAAGCTGTTGAAGACTACATAAGCCGGTTGAAAAATTTAGACTACACTGAATTATTATCGGGTTTAAAAAACGATGATGATAAAAAAGCATTCTGGATAAATTTATACAATGCTTATACCAATGCCTCATTGCATAAAAATCCCGATCAGTACAAAAGCAGAAATAAATTCTTTAAGAACAAAAATATTGTCATTGCCGGAAAAACATTCAGCCTGGATAAAATTGAACATGGTTTGTTGAGAAGAAGCAGTATAAAATGGAGCCTTGGTTATTTTTCAAAAATATTCCCAAGCAAGACCGAAAAGGAATTACGGGTTGATAAACTCGATTACCGCATCCATTTCGCCTTGAACTGCGGCGCCAAAAGCTGCCCTCCTATTGCATTTTACAGTCCGGAGAAAATTAATACGCAATTAGATATTGCAGAAACAGCCTACCTCAGCTCCGAGGCCGAATACGATGCACAAACAAATGTTCTAAAACTACCTGCCATATTAAGCTGGTTCCGCAGAGATTTTGGTGGCAAGAAGAAAATGATTGAATTGCTAAAATCAAAACAATTATTGAAATCGGATGTTAATCCCAAAATAAAATTCAAAAAATACGACTGGACACTCTATTTAGACAATTATAAACTTTAATCTTTTATGAGCAACCATTATTACAATGCAGCCGACCTACCAAAATTTGGAAACGTAGGCGAATATCAAAAGGAGCTTGCCGATAAATTTTTTGATTGGTATGGCGCCGTCTTTGCCGACAGTGCATTAAGCGCCAAAGAAAAATCATTGATAGCATTGGCTGTTGCCCATGCTGTACAATGTCCCTATTGCATTGATGCATACAGCAGCGATGCCTACGAAAAAGGATATAGCGAAGCACAGATGATGGAAGCGGTGCATATTGCTGCTGCAATAAAAGGTGGTGCGGCATTGGTACATGGTGTACAAATGATGAATAAGGTGAAGGAGATAGCGATGTAATGCAAGCCCCCCCGCCCCCTAAAGGGGGAACCGAGGTGCAGTCAGCTTAACTAAGCTCAAGCTATTATCAGACATATCTAAACAAATTTTTTATAACAAACTATTTCTGCTATCAACTCAGCACATTGATTTTTTTAGCAGAGTAGTACAAAGCTCCGTTAGGGGTTTGGGGTATATGAAATCATTAAAAGCACAAGGAAATATTTTATCCGACTCTCATGAACAAATTGAGATATTGGAGCATGGCGCCAATCATGATGATGCATTTAATCTGGTGCCGTTTCAGCAAAAGCTGGAGGGTATTGGATTATATCCGTTAAAGTCAATCGCACTGGAGGTTTTTCAAATTAACGTAGGTAAAATGTGTAACCAGGTTTGTAAACATTGCCATGTTGATGCAGGGCCCGACAGAAAAGAAATTATGACAAGGGAAATCATGCAGCAATGCCTAGATGTTATTAAAAACAATGACT
>JBKJPN010000013.1:0-27570 GCA_046595125.1 Ferruginibacter sp. | reverse complement strand
TTTCAAAATTGTTTCAATTAGATCATCCGCCGTAATTCCTTCCATTTCTTTTTCGGGTGTAAGAATAATACGATGCCTTAACACATGCGGTGCCATTTCTACAATATCTTCTGGCGTAACAAAGTCGCGGCCTTTAATAGCTGCACTGGCTTTTGCCGAACGTAGTATGGCTAGTGATGCCCTTGGCGATGCTCCTAAGTACAATGCCGGATTGTTGCGGGTTTCGTTAACGATACGTGCAATAAACTCCACCAGCTTATGTTCAATAATGATGGATTGTATTTGGCTGCGGTAATGTCTAATTTCATGTACCGTTAATAGCTTACGAACGGTTTCAAGCAATTCTGTTTGTGTTTTACCCTGCTGGCGTTCCAGTATTTTCACTTCTTCTTCCAGTGTTGGATAACCTACTTCAATTTTAAATAAAAAACGATCAAGTTGTGCTTCGGGCAAACGATAAGTTCCCTCCTGTTCAATCGGGTTTTGCGTGGCCAATACAATAAATGGAAAACTCATTTGGTGTGTTACGCCGTCAATCGTTATCTGGCGCTCTTCCATCACTTCAAACAAAGCTGCTTGTGTTTTAGCTGGAGCACGGTTTATCTCATCAATTAATACAATATTGCTGAAGATGGGACCGGCCTTAAATTTAAAATCGCCTTCTCTTGGGTTAAAAACCGATGTGCCTGTTACATCACTCGGCATCAAATCGGGCGTAAACTGCAGTCTGGCAAAATCAACATCAATTATCTTCGCTATTAGTTTGGCTGTTAATGTTTTTGCCACGCCGGGCACTCCTTCAATTAAAATATGCCCATCGCATAAAAGTCCAATTAACAACAGGTCAACCATTTTATGCTGACCAATAATTACTTGGGCAATTTCGTTTCTGATTTCGTACACCGATCGGTTCAATCCTCCCAGATCAATGCGTTGTTCAAATAAATTTTCTTCCATCGGTTTTGTTTTTATCCCGCCGCAGCGGCGGATTATATTTTAAATATACTATGCTTTGTTTTTATAAAAATTCTGAATCTGGTCCTGCAGGTTCATCAACTGATAATCATTTACCACAGCCGTGCCCTGCGTTGCCACAATGCTTCGATACAAAGTATCAACCTGTTCTTTAGGCAATCCGCTTTTGCGGCTCAACACGGTTACAAAATCGTTGTTTATATGATTTGTGTTTACAAAATAGGTATTGCGAATGAACTCATTAAAATAGGTGATCATTTTGTCGGCAATATTTTTATTGTCTCTTTTCTGTAAATACAGCCTTCCAACAGTTTCGGTAAAGGTAAGACTGGTATTTTCGTTGGGTTTTATTTCGGTGATAATACGCTGCACCCGTTTGCCGCCAAACAAAATATACAGTACCAACAATGCCAGCGATATCCAGAAAGCATATACCAATGGCGGGTGCTTCATCAATTCGCTAAAGGTGGAAAAATCATTGTTTACATCGTTCTTACGGTAATTGAGTTTGTAATAATAGTCATCCCAATACACATGCTGCGGGGCTGGATGTGCATACAACATCACTTGCTGCAGGTATTCGTAATTACTATGTTTCAACAAAAAATAATTGCTCACTGCCCTGGGCTCACATTGTATAAACATACGCCCCCTGCCATGAAAATAAACCAACGAATTGGGTTGCTTTGAATCGTTATAACCAAGCACTCGGGTTTTACTGCTATCGTATTTGCTGAAATAATTTTCAAAAGGATAATAATAATATTCAAAACGCCTGCCGAGTTTCACCGTGTTATAAACTGAGGTATTTTTCATCTTACTCACCGCCTGCTCGTAACGTAAATCAGTAAATATTTCCCGGCAATCAATCCTGTCCAATAGCAGTTCATCAAATTCGGCGGTTGATATTACGAGGTCGTTTCCTGCTTCCACAAAATCCATCATGGCATCCACTTCCTCGGTGTTAACATGCAGTACGGGAGCCACTAAAAAGTACACTGCATTGGTATCGCTTATGTTGCGCCAGAAATCAATAAAATCCCCTTTTACATCTTTGCTTTTGTTAAGCGCATACATTTCTTTTATCTGCCGGTAAGCGATATTGGCACCAAAGGGTTTGGTATCGCTTTTACTATAGCTTTCACGAAACAGCTTGTTAGGGTCCAAACCACTACAGCCGCTCAGTAAAACCGCAGCACAAAAAATAAGCAGGTATGTAAGTCTTTTTGTCAAATGATTTTATAACTTTTTATTCATGGCGATAAAGCCGGTTTCAATTTTCCGATATAGTTCCTCATCAATAATAAACTCGCCATACCAAACATATTCGTAGTTGAGCGTTAGCGCTGCAAAATCGTTCTGATGCGCTTTGTTGGCCAGTTCATATACATATTGGTAATTGGTTTTATCAGGCTGTAGTTCAAAAAAACCTTTCTCGGCTAGCGCATGCAGGGTTCGTAAATACTGGTAGCGCACAGCCTGCCGGTAATTATTGTTTTGAAGTGATTGTTTAATTAAGCGCTCAAAATCTGTTTCGTGGTTTATCTCTGCTTCCTCCACTTCGGCCTCGGCTCCTTTTATTTTTTTGCGGCGGCCCATAAAAATAGAATCTGCCAAAAACAACCGATAAATAATAAACAACACAAACGCTATCGCAAGCGTCCATAATACAATTTTAATAAAAGATGTGCTGAGTAACCAGCTGAAAAGTCCCTCTCCCCTTGGAGTAGATCTCTGTTGTGGTTTGTCCTTTTTTTCTTTTGCCTTCAGCAGACTGTCAATATATTGCATGTAAGCAAAATCCTTTTCCTTGCGCCATTTGTACATGCTGTCGGCAGACATGCTAAGGCGATTGGCATACAAACTGGTATCGGGTTTTACAACAACTTCATCTACGCTAATTGCGGCGGTTGCTTCTTCACTATCTTCATTAGCAGGTGCATCTAGCGTATGTACTGGTTCTTCATCCTGCTTCAGCAGACTACTGTCCAGGTAAATATATTTTTTTTGTGCCTGTACTTGGGGCATCAAAAAAAGCAACAACAACGATATGTACAGAAACTTACGCATCCCCTTTCTTCAACCGGTTGATGATACCATCGGGTTGAATATAATAGCCTTTACGGTGTAAGCGAATAGGGTGGATAACAAAATACCAGATAATAAACAGTGCAGATACAGCAAGTATAATCACACTTGCCCAAACCGGCAGACCACTGGTTTTGTTACCCGAATCGTAGGTTGCGCTCATCAGGTGCGTTACATAACTTTCAAAAAATGCAGCCACTATGAATATAGGCACCAAGCTTATTAAAACTTTGGCGGCGTCTTTAGCATTTCGTTTAAACGATACCATACGGCTGTATGTACCCGGAAATAAAATACCCGCTGCCAGAATAAATCCGGCGGCAGCGGCAATTACAATTGCAGAAATTTCTAACGTACCGTGTATCCAGATAACCAGTATCGATTCTGTGCCAAGCCCCTTCGCAAAAAACATGTACTGAAAACTTCCCAGCATAATTCCATTAGTCCACATAATCATAATGGTAAACAGGCCCAACGTAAATCCGCCAATAAACGCCCTGAAAGCAACATAAATATTATTGAAACCAATGCGCACAAACATCGTAAACGGATTACCATCTTTATACACACCAAAGGGGTCACCCATGGCAATATTTTTTTCGGTCATCTCTACATACTCATCGCCCAATACGCCTCTTACAAAATCGGGATTGTTCATGGAGGAGAAAACACCAATACCCACAAACAGCACAAATAAAACGGTGGTGAATAATAAAATGCGGTGGTATCTTTTAAACAGCAGCGGTAGTTCGTATTTCCAAAACTGAAAGATGCGGCTGTACTTTTCTTTTTTATTTTGATAAATGCTGAGGTAAATACCTGCCGCAATACTGTTAACCCAACGGGTAACTTTGCTTTTGGGGTAAAAGGTTTTAGCGTAGCTCAGGTCATCAATCAGTTCCACAAAACGCTCGGCCGTTTCATCGGGATTGTTTGCCGGCTCATGCTGATACTTATTCCACTTATCAGCATTCTTCTTAATAAACATCGCTTCCCTCATTACTTATTTATCTTAAGGTTTAAAATTAACCGCATTTCACCTACTCGCAACAACTATTAACCATTAACCATCAACTAATAACTTACCGCTGTAAATTCACCATTTTTCAATTAATAAAAAAATCCATGTTTGTTAATTTCTATTATTCTAAACAGTAAATTGCAATTATCATGGCCCTAATACAAATTGGCACCGCATTTAATATTGATCTTGAGTTCGAAATTGCCGAATTCCATAAACGCCTGCTCGCCTATATCATCGATTTTGTTGTGATTATCCTTTACCTGACCGTAATGAAATTCGTGCTGTACAATGGACTGCTCCTCGGCTGGAACGAAAGTATTGGTATCGACATCATCATCATATCCACGCCCATGCTGCTTTACCCGCTGTTGATGGAGTTGTGGCTAAACGGACAAACCATTGGCAAAAAAATACTTAGCATTCGAGTTATCAGTCTGCAGGGTGGCGAGCCTACTTTTGGCCAGTACCTGATGCGTTGGATTACCCGTTTCTTTGAGTGGCCCTTTCTTTTTGGCTATATTGCCTTTAGTGGCCTCGACCTTATCGCTTATATTTTTGCTACCGGCCTCTGCGGCATTGCCGTGGTTATCATAATATCCGTATCAAACAAAAGCCAGCGACTGGGTGATATGGTGGCTGGTACCGTTGTAGTTAACACTCGCAGTGCCCTTACCATTGCCGACACCGTGTTTATGCAAGTTGACCAAAAAAATTACAAAGTACTGTACCCCGAAGTGATGCGCCTGAGCGACCGTGACATTAACACTATTAAAGGCGTACTTACCCAGGCCGGCAAAAAAGGTAATTACGAAATGTGCCACCGCGTTGCCATAAAAATTAAGGAAGTACTTAAAATTAACTCCGATATGCATGTTGACCAGTTTTTAGAAAGGCTGCTGGCCGATTATAATTATTTGGCGACAAAGGAGTAAGCGCTTCTACCTTCTATAACGTTTATTTAAGTGGTCAATTATTAATCGCTTGTTCAAGCTAGCCCCATACCAATAAGTCTCAACAACCAAAATGTTTAGCCATTTACTCACACACGCTAGTCAAGCACTTAAACAAAACAAAATATTTTTTATTTTTTTGAACTTTTAAGTAAGCGTTCTGTTGTTATAAAAAAACTAAAAAATAATTTATGCAAAACAAGTTCCTTTCATTTATTGCAGTGGCTGGCATTAGCGCCATGTCGTTAACAGCATGCAACAACAGCGAAACAAAAACAGAAGAAATGCCAATGGCAGATTCGGCAAAGCAGGAAACCGTGGCGCCTCCAGTTGCACCAAAAGACATCGTTGATGTAGCAATTGGTTCAACCGATCACACAACATTAGTTGCAGCAGTAACTGCTGCAGGTTTAGTTGAAACACTGAAAGGCGCCGGTCCATTTACCGTATTTGCCCCTACCAATGCAGCTTTTGCAGCTTTACCAGCCGGAACAGTTGATGGCTTACTAAAGCCCGAAAGCAAGGATGCGCTGATCAAAATACTTACATACCACGTAGTGGCAGGTGCAGTAAAAGCAGCTGATTTAAAAGACGGCCAAAAGATAAAAACACTGCAAGGTGAAGAACTTACAGTATCTATTAAAGATGGTAAAGTGATGATTAACGGAGCCAATGTAACAGCAGCAGATTTGGAAGGCACCAATGGTGTGGTACATGTAATAGACGCGGTATTGATGCCGAAAAAATAACGTGTGTTAGTTTAATTTTTATAAACGGAAAAGGAACCGGCTTGGCTGGTTCCTTTTATTTACCGGCTATATTACCATCTACAGTTTTTGTAATTAATTTCTACAAATGCAAAAATGTTTTATTGCCAACAAACACTTACGCTAAAAAATAAAAGATAAATATTTAAACAATAATTTATGATGAAAAATTTAACAACAGCCGACTACCTTTTTCTGGCAGCCGCATTTCTGTCCCTCATCTTTTCAGAAATACTATGGTTTAACGGCGATGAAAAAGCAGGAATTTTCATAGGACTTTGGGTGCCTTCAATACTGGGCTTTGCTGTTTATTTTAAAATTTTAAAAACACCAGTAAAATGATAAAATTTATTCCCTATTTTGCAGGGCTGATTACTTTAATGTTCGGCGTTGCTATGTTTTTGGCCATTAAAACCAATAAACAAAAAAAATGAAACCATTGGTCTTTAAAATCATACTATGTGTTGCGCTTTGCCTAACGCTCGGTATTTTAAGTGGTTTCAGTACAGTTGATTCAATAAATTCCTGGTTCCAGTTTGTCATTAAACCATCCTGGAATCCTCCGAATTGGATTTTTGGTCCTATGTGGACGACGTTGTATATAATGATGGGCATTGCGGTTGCGTTAATCTGGAATACATCTCATAAAAATAAAAAACAGGCAATAGGTTTATTCATTATTCAGTTCATATTGAACCTCGCTTGGTCGTTCATATTTTTTAACTTGCATGCCATTGGCTGGGCTTTTGCCGAAATACTGGTTATGTTGCTTTTTATAGCCCTCACTCTATATGCCTTCTTTCAAATCAATAAACTTGCCGGCTGGTTGATGTTCCCATACCTGCTGTGGGTTGCATTTGCAACGGTATTGAACGGCACAATCTGGTATCTCAATTCCTAAAATCTTCCTGCTTTCTGTATAAAAACGTAAAACTTTCTTCCTTACAATTTGTTATTAAGTAAACCACTTATCATGACAAATGAAATGAAGAAAAACTTCGATAATCATGGTTCACTTACAATAGAAGCGTTGAACCACTTGAAAGCTAAAGGTTATAAATATCTACAGGTTCAGGGATTTACACTCGACCATCACCTCGAGTACATAGAACCAAACTATTTGATGCTTGTACCTATGAAATCGCTGACTGCTAACAAAAGCAACATGGATATTTACGAGGATATATCCGGCGAAACAATCATTAACTGGGCAAACCGCGGCAACGATGAAAACCTGCAGGTTTTTCTTGCAAAAGCTGAATAGCTTTCAATCAACTCGTATCGAAGAATTAGCGGTTATCAGAATAAAGAAATAGTTATGAAAAATATTGTAATTGCCGGTGCCGGAAAAGGTATTGGTTTAAAAACTGCCGAACTACTGCAAAACGAATATCAGCTGTATACAATTTCAAGAAACATTACAGAAGAACTATCAGCTGTAAAAAGCCAATTTTACCAAATCGATTTATCAAAAGACAGTCTTGATTCTCTTGCGGATCTTCCCGAAATTATTGACGGTCTGGTTTACTGCCCGGGTTCAATCAATCTAAAACCATTTAACCGGCTTAGCCCGCAGGATTTTTTAAACGATTTTAATCAGAATGTTTTAGGAGCCGTTAGCCTGATACAAAAACTGCTGCCCAATTTAAAAAGAGCAGATACAGCCAGTATTATTTTATTCAGCACTGTTGCTGCAAAACTGGGTATGCCCTTTCATGCATCAATTGCAACCTCTAAAGCTGCGATTGAAGGGTTGGCAAAAAGTCTGGCTGCCGAACTAGCCGTTTCAAAAATTAGGGTTAATGTAATAGCGCCTTCCCTTACCGATACACCGCTTGCTACTGCCCTACTCAATACTGATGAGAAAAAAGAGGCATCGGCCAAACGCCATCCACTTCAGCGTATTGGCACCGCAGAAGAAATGGCACAACTGGTTTCGTTTTTAATAAGTGAAAACAGTAGCTGGATAACCGGTCAGATAATTGGGATTGATGGCGGCTTGGGAAGTTTAAAAACGTAAACTTATTTGTAAAGAATTAAAACGTATAAGGACAGCACAAATCTCAAATGACTTTATTGAGGACTTAAAAAAGTTTGTGGAAACTATAAATATTTAAAATACTCATCACTAACCTGCTACTACTCCCTGCCAACTGGCCACTATTTTCATAATCTTCCTCGGTATTTTACACATCCCGGCTTGAAAAGGCAAATTGTCTAACCGGATTGTATAGTAGCTTGCCGTTTTTTGAAATTATAATATCACTTAAGGATTCCGGCTCTTTAATCTGTGAATGATGCAACATTTATTGCAAATTGTGTAATGTCTTTCAGTTTCTATCTGCTTAAATTTATTTAATATTTTATTGTATGCCTGTTAACTAATCATGGATTAGGAACGCTTCATAGAATAGGTATAATCCAGTATCCGGATTTTGTAGTATAAGCCTTACATAATACACAGCTTTACACTATAACATGGAAATTAAATTTACTTGAGATTTGCAGATTGCCCATTTTATAGTCCACAAACAATCAGGAGCAGTTTACTTATATATGAAATAAAACCCTTCAAACCATAAAACTCATCCCAGTCCATAATACTTAAAATGAACATCAACAATATACCTGCTCACAAAAAAAAGAAACCTTTCAGTACTTCTGATACCAGGGAAAGCGATTTATGGAATGTTACATTTAATAATGACCTACTTAACATAGCAGTCGCAGATGCCAAAGGTAATTTTATTGATGCCAATGAAGGATTTTGTAC
Source organism: Ferruginibacter sp. (assembly GCA_046595125.1). GTDB lineage: Bacteria > Bacteroidota > Bacteroidia > Chitinophagales > Chitinophagaceae > Ferruginibacter. Next base: position 18,993 of record JBKJPN010000013.1, on the reverse strand, counting down.
TTTGTTTGGTTATCAAAAGGAAGAGTTGATTGGAGTATCATTAACATTTTTGTTTCCGGGTAAGAATAGGATAAAAACTGCCAAAATAAAGCATGCTTCAAAAATAAATAAAAAAGAGGAGTCTACAGTTTTTCATGGCAATTGGCAGTGCATCAGGCGAGACCATCTCCCTGTACATGTAAAAATCAGTTCTAACCTTATTGACTACTATGGTAACAGCGCCATCTTACTTATGGCATTGAATATTACCGATAAATTAGAGGCATCAGAATCAAAAGAATTTGAAAAAAGTGATTATGAAGCACTGTTAAATAATACTGATGATTTAATTTGGAGTGTAAACCCCAAATTAAAACTTATAGCTGCCAATAAAGCCTTTATTAATGGCCTGGAAGAATTGTCAGGAATTATCCTTAAACCAGGAGATGAATTGCTGAATAAAGATATTTTTCCCGAAGAATATTTAACACTTTGGGAAGGCTGGTATAAAAAAACATTATTAGGAGAATCATTTAAAAAAGAAATATATACACCTGCTTTTAATAATTGGAAAGAGTCGTGGGCAGATATAAGTTTTAATCCGGTTTTTCAAGATGATGCTATTGTTGCCGTGGCTTGCTATTCAAGAGATATTACAGAAAAGAAATTAGCTGACGAAATGTTAAAGCAAAACGAAGCCCAGTTAAACGAAGCACAGGAATTAGCAAAAGTTGGTAGTTGGGAAACCGATTTATCTAGTTATAAAGTAATATGGACAAGAGAAACCTACCGGATTTTTGAAATTGACCCTGAAAAATTTCAGGCAAGTCATCTGGGATTTTTAGAATTTGTTCATCCTGATGACAGGGAAAAAGTTGAAACAGCATTTATAAGTTCGCTGAATAAAAACTCAGTAACCACTATTGAACATCGGATTCTTACAGCCGATGGCATTACAAAAACTGTAGAAGAACGCTGGCGAATTTTTAGGGATGAGCAGGGAAAACCAACTCGGGCAGTGGGAACCTGCCGCGACATAACTGAACAGAAAAAAGCAGACGAGCAGTTAAAGCAAAGCGAGCTTCGGTACCGTTCTCTTGTAGAACAGGCTACCGATGCCATTTGTATTGCAGATGCGGCTATGAATATTATTGATATCAACCCTGTTGGCTGCCAGATGCTGGGATATAACAAAGAAGAATTTTTACAACTTACACTGGCCGACCTCTTTTTTCAGGAAGACCTTGACAGCAACCCTTTTAAATTTGATGAAATAAATAAAGGAAAAGCAATAAGGAACGAAAGAAGGTTTAAAAGAAAAGACGGAACATGGATAAACCTGGAAATAAGTGTAAAATTACTTGAGGATGCAAGACTTGTTGTTTTTGCCCGTGACATAACAGAAAGAAAAAAGGCAGAAAATGAATTGCAGGCTGCTTATCATGAAAAAAATACGATACTCGAAAGTATTGATGATGGTTTTTTTGCGCTAGATAAAAACTCGATTGTGACCTATTGGAATAAAAGGGCAGAAATACTGCTGAATGCAAAACGAGAAGATGTTATTGGCCAAAACCTGCATGACATGTTTGGTAAACCGGGGGCCATGGAATTTCATGATAAATACCAAAAAGCCATCAGGGAAAACAGCACCATTCATTTTGCAGAATTTTCTAAGCGAAGTAATAAATGGTTTTCAGTGAGTGCTTTTGCATCCGATAAAGGGTTATCGGTTTATTTCAAAGATATAACTGAGCGCAAAAACAATGAAGAAGCCGTCAAGCTAAGCAACGAAAGGTATAATATTATAGGAAAGGTCACTAATGATATGGTGTGGGACTGGAATCTTTTAACTAATCAGGTTTATAGAAATAAAGAAGGTTGGAGAAAAATATTCAGGACCGAGGAGCAGGAGATTGAACATATATTAACTGATGATTGGGATGAGCGTGTACATCCCGAGGACAGAGAAAAACTGAATCTTATATTAAACGGATTACAAAGTTCAGAAAAAGATTTTTTTGAAATTGAATGCAGGGTACGCAGGGATGATGACAGTTATGCTTTTATACATGACCGCGGATATATTATACGGAATGAGCAAGGTAAGGCAATAAGGGTTCTCGGTGCATCGCAGGATATTTCGGAAAGAAAAGAAGCTGAACTACAGCTTGCTAAAAGCGAAATACGTTTCAGATCTCTTGTTCAAAACAGTTCAGATTTTATAGGCGTGTTGGATAAAAAAGGTTACTACTTGTATGCCAGCCCTGCTATTGAAAGGATAATGGGATATGATCCGGAATTTGTGATTGGTAAAAATGCATTTGCATTTATACACCCCGATGATACAATTGCCATTAAAGAATATTTATCAAAAGTAAGAGCCGAAGGGTATTCCCAAATGCCGGCTTTTCGTTATAAAAACAGCAATGGAAAATGGAGATGGCTAGAAAGTAAGATTACCGATATGACTGAAAACCCTGATGTGCAGGGATATATTTTCAATACAAGGGATGTAACAGAAAGAAAAATTGCAGAAGATGAAATTAGCAAACTCTCCATTATTGCCAGAGAAACCGCAAATGCCGTGATTATTACCGATCCGGAAGAAAAGATTGTTTGGGTGAATGAAGCCTTTAGCCGCATCACTGAATTTGAATTTGAAGAAGTGATTGGCAAAAAACCAGGCGAACTTTTGCAAGGTGAAGAAACCAACTTGGCCGTTGTGCACTTTATGCGTCAAAAAATAAAAGACATACAGCCTTTTGAGTGTGATATAGTTAACTATTCCAAATCGGGCAAAAAGTACTGGCTTAGGATACAATGCCAGCCACAGTTTGATAAAGCCGGTAACTTCAAGTATTTTTTTGCCATTCAAACAGATATCACCAAAGAAAAAGAAGCCGAAGAAATTTTAAAAAAATCAGAAGAACGATACCGTTATCTGTTTAATAATAACCCGGCCAGTATAATCATTTGGGATTTGGATAGTCTTCAGATTCTGGAAGTAAATGATACTTCGGTGAATCAATACGGGTATAACCGTGAGGAATTTCTTAACAAAACAATATTGGATCTCAGGCTTCCCGAATATCATGACAAACTAAAACAATTTGCCTCAATGGCCAGGCAAGACCCTGATTTTAAATCGTTAACAATCTGGAACCATATAAGTAAATCAGGTGAAGAAATGTATATGAATATTGACTCACATCGTATTCAGTTGAAAGGTAAATCTGCCATACTAGCTATAGCCAGTAATATTACTGAAAATGTATTGCTGGAAAAAGAACTTGAAAAAGAAAAGTTTATAAAACAACAGGAAATTACAGCAGCAGTAATATCGGCCCAGGAGCAGGAGCGGCAGGAACTGGGACTGGAACTTCATGATAACATAAACCAGATATTGGCCGGTTCGTTACTATACCTCGGTCTTGCAAAAAAAGAGTTAAACCAAGATCATCCATATTTACAGGAAACAGCTGAGTTGGTGAGTTCAGCTATCAATGAAATCAGAAATCTGTCTCATTCATTAATTCCCCCGTCGTTAAATGAATCAGAATTTTTAGAAGCGCTGGATAACTTAATTGAGACAACACAAAAGGCCAGCGGTATTATGATAAGCCTGCAGGCATTTAGTTTTAACGAAAGTATGATATCCGATAAACTCAAACTAAATATATACAGAATTGTACAGGAACAGTTCAATAATATTTTAAAACATGCTGCTGCTACAAAAGTGATTGTACGGTTAGCTCAGGATAATGAAAAAACAGTGCTTAGCATAAAAGATGATGGTGTTGGTTTTGATACCGGTAAAAAAGCTGACGGTGTAGGCCTGATGAATATAAAGACCAGGGCCTCTTTATTTAATGGGGAACTAACAATTATTTCTTCTTTGGGAAGAGGCTGTGAATTGAAGGTGATATTTAATTGATAGTTACAAATAATTTAAAAGAGTATTTTCCAGGTTTACCAAATGCTCCCATCGTATTTTTTATTTAATTAAAGAACCTACGACTGCTCTGAAACCCTCCAAGCCAGGCGCCAAATTCTTTACAATATCAACGCCATTACATTCAGATTAGGTATGTACCCCCAATCGGCCAATCACTTATCTTTCTAACAGGTGATTTATTATAATATAAAAAAAGGTTTTGCTGAAAATAAAAAGGGGTAACGCTGAAAAAAAATCAGCGTTACCCCTTCATGTGGAGCTGCAGAGAATCGAACTCTGGTCCAAACATATTCGCCGTAAGCTTTCTACATGTTTATTAATGCATTAATTTTCGAGAATCGGCAGGGGCAAAACAAACCAACCAATTCCTTAGATGCCCCGATAGCTATCGGGGTTCTTAATCAATGGTCACATCATTCCATTGAAGCATCCCGTTTTGTTTTTGAGTCGGCGGCGGAACATGGCAACAGGAAAACCTGCTCGGCGGCCCAAATGGTTGCTAATCTATCGATTAAGCAGCCATGGCATACTGTGTATTGCCATTTAAAGGTTTCGTATTCTGATTAAACTGCTAATTACGCAACGCAGTACATGCTTACACTTACAAAGAGCTATGCTGTCAAAACCGGTCAGCCCCGGGATTTGGCATTAAGTTCATCCAGTTTTTTATCAGGATAACCCACCAAAATATTTATTGATACAAATTTCTCAATTTTTTTGAGATATCATCAAATTTTTTTAAATTTTCGATATAGACGCTGCTTTTCATTTTTTTTATATGCAGTTCTATGTTCCTGGCTTGCTTGTATTCCAGTTCTCCAATACTGTAAAATAAATCCCAATCATCTGTTTTCGCTGTAAAACTATCCACAAACTGCTTATTCAAATGTTCATTCAATCTTTCATCTAATTCTAAGCAACTTCCGATATAGAATTTATTCAGGCTTTTTGAATATAGTATATAAACAAATGCCATTTTATACTATTTCAAAGTTTAAATCCATTCTTAATCCCGATAAAAATGAGAGTCCAAAGAGTTATGCTGTCAATCCCGATAGCTATCGGGACGGTCAGCCCCGGGTTTTGGCATTAAATTCATCCCATTTTTACCAGGACAACCCGCCAAAATATTTACTGATACAAATTTCTCAATTTTCTTGAGATATCATCAAATCTTTTTAAATTTTCGATATAGACCCTGCTTTTCATTTTTTTTATATGCAGTTCTATATTCCTCGCTTGCTTATATTCCAGTTCTCCAATACTGTAAAATAAATCCCAATCATCTGCTTTCGCTGTAAAACTATCCGCAAACTGCTTATGCAAATGTTCATTCAATCTATCCTCCAATTCTAAGCAACTTCCGATATAGAATTTATTCAGGCTTTTTGAATATAGTATATAAACAAATGCCATTTTATCCTTTTTCAAAGTTCAAACCCATTCTTACTCCCGATAAAAATCAGAATCTAAAGAGTTATGCTGTCAATCCCGATAGCTATCGGGATGCAACTGAACAGACTGCAAATTTACAAAAACTATTTGGATAGAAGCGGTTTAGCCTTTACTTGCATTTTGTTTACCTTCACAATTAACGTTTCTAACACTTATTGGCAGTTTATTGTGTCCCTTTAATAACAAAACCCTTTCAGTTATGTTTCTTCAAAAACAATCAATCGTGGCAAGATTATTTAGCAGCCTTCTGCTTTTACTAATTGTAAACATTTGTACGGCGCAGGATGGCAAACTAAGCTTTACCATTCTGCAATTAAACGATGTGTACGAAATAGCCCCGCTTGACGGCGGCAAACAAGGCGGAATGGCCCGTGTGGCAATGGTACGCAAAGATTTGCTGAAGAAAGACCCTAACGTTATAACGGTTTTAGCAGGCGATTTTGTAAGCCCCTCACTCATTGGCACATTAACCTATTACGATGCTGATGATAAGAAAAGCCAACGGGTAAGTGGTAAACACATAATTGATGTGATGAACGAAACGGGTGTTGATTACGTAACTTTTGGTAATCATGAGTTTGATATAAAACTTGAGCAACTGCAAAAGCGCATTAACGAATCTAAATTTACCTGGGTAAATTCAAATGTAACACTGGCAAACAATGCGCCATTTGTAAAAACCAGCAATGGTAAAACCGAAAACATTGAAGCTTATTCTATAAAGACCCTCAGCTTTGCCGGCGGTAAAACATTACTGGTTGGTTTTATTGGCGTTACCCTTCCTTTCAACAAAGCGCAGCCGGTAAATTACCTTGATGTAAATGCATCGGTAAAAGCTGCTTACCAGAACATGAAAGGCAAATGCGATGTTATTATTGCCCTCACCCATTTAAATATTGAAGAAGATATGGACCTGGCTGCACAAGTGCCAGGCTTACATATGATATTGGGTGGTCACGAACATGTTGCATTCAATACAAAAGTTGGCAACGTTCCTATTTATAAGGCCGATGCTAATGCAAAGTCGGTTTATGTACACAGCATTAGTTATGATCCTGTTTTAAAAAAGGTAAGCAGCAGCTCTGTATTAAAGTTGATTGATGAATCGGTTGCTTACGACCCTACAGTAAATAAACTGGTAGATAAATGGAAAAATTTTGCCGACAGCAGTATGAATGCCATGGGTTACAAACCTTATGATTCACTGATGTATGCCGCTGTACCGCTTGATGGCCGTGAAAGTGAGGTACGCAATTACGCTACCAATTACAGCAAACTGATAGCGCAGGCTTTGTTCTTTTGTGACACTACGGTTGATCTGGCTTTGTACAACAGTGGGTCTTTAAGGGTAGATGATCAATTGAAGGGAACTGTTACGCAGTATGATGTGCTAAGGTCGCTGCCATTTGGCGGAGGACTGGTTGTTATGAATTTAAAAGGGCCTGTGCTGGAGCAATTATTAACTACCGGAAGAGTTAAAAATAAAAACACCGGCGGCTATCTGCAACTGGCAAATGCGTCATGGGTAACAAGTTCCGATCTAAAAACAGGCAACTGGTTTATTGGCAACAAACTGCTCGACAGCAATCGGACTTATAAAATATTGTTACCCGAGTTTGTTGCACAAGGCAATGAAAGCAATCTGGAGTTTCTGAAAAAATATACATTCTGCAAACCATCCGCTTTTAAAAACAACGACCTTGTAAACGATATAAGAGATGTGGTTATTTATTACATGAAACATAATATAAACTAACAGCGCTGTTTGTAATAACTTCGTTCCTCAAATTTGTACCATGCAGCCTGCCGCATTTTATGCCGAAAGAATTACTGGATTAAACCTGCAATTGCAGATGCTGCTTAAAAAGAAATCGGCATTGGCATGGTTGCGTTTTGCAGCTGTTATGGGTTTGGGTGCCTGCTGGTATTTTTTATACCCGCTTGGTTTATGGTATGCACTTGTTCCATCTTTTGTGTTGCTGATTGTATTTACCCGGCTCATTTTCAGTGATCTTAATAACAAGTCGGTTATTGAACATACCAAACACCTGATTGCTGTTAATGACGATGAGTTAAAAGCACTTGAGCACCAATATTATCATTTTGCAGATGGTGCAAGCTATCTTCCCAAAGAACATTATTACGCCAACGATTTGGATATTTTTGGGCGTGCTTCTCTCTTTCAATATATCAATCGCACCAAATCCGAAATGGGTGGCAATACGCTAGCAGAATGGCTCTTGGCTCCTGCAGATACGGCTACCATCAATCAGCGCCAACAGGCTGTTAAGGAATTAAACGGTTTAAGCAATTGGCGACAAACCTTACAGGCATATGGAGCTGCAAAAAAAATCCAGACTGAAACTCATACAAGATTGCAACACTGGTTCACGCAGGAAAACAGTTTTATCAATAATAAATTATGGTTGTTGCTGCGTTATCTGATTCCAGCAATTGTACTTACTGTTGTTGCTTTAAACATTGCAGATGTGGTGAGTAATTATTTCAGAAATTATGTTTTACTTGGCTCAACCTTTATGGCCTTTTACATGTGGCGCCAAGTAACGCCTCTTCATCAACAGGTTTCAAAAATAACTGATGAATTGGATGTACTTACCGAAAGCATTCGCCTGATTGAACAAAGCAGTTTTAAAAGCGAATACCTACAGCAATTGCAAAAACAGTTTACCAGCGAAAATGGAAAAGCATCTGCAAAACTTCATCAACTTAAAAAAATATTGGAGAGGCTGGATATGCGTTTTAACATTGTGGTTTTTATACCGCTTGATATTTTATTGCAGTGGGATTTGCAACAAGCAATTGCTTTGGAAAAATGGAAGCAACAAAATCATGAAAATGTAATGGCTTGGTTTTCCGCATTGGGAGAATTTGAAGCAGTTGCCAGTTTATCAACACTGTCATTCAATCATCCCGGTTGGTGTTTTCCCGAAATAAAAAAAGAACATTTTTCTATTGAAGGAGACGAAATAGGTCATCCTTTAATACCGGCTGGCAAATGTGTAAACAACCCAATCAGCATTGATAAAACAGGAGAACTAATGCTGGTTACGGGCAGCAATATGGCTGGCAAAAGCACTTACCTGCGCAGCATTGGCATTAATACTGTGCTGGCTATGGCTGGAGCTCCCGTATGTGCAAAAGCTTTTAATATCTCGCCAGTGCAGGTCATCAGCAGTATGCGTATTGCCGATAATCTGGAAGAAAGTACATCTACATTTTACGCGGAATTAAAAAAACTTAAAACAGTAATCGACAAAGTAAATAATAATGAAAAGGTTTTTATTTTGTTAGATGAGATATTGAGAGGGACCAATTCGCTCGACCGACACACCGGTTCTGCAGCACTTATAAAACAATTAATAAAACACAATGCTGCCGGCATTTTAGCTACGCATGATATAGAACTGGCGGCCATTAAAGAAGAATACCCGGCCAATATTTTGAATTATCATTTTGATGTACAGGTAAACAACGAAGAACTTTATTTCGATTATAAATTAAAAGAAGGTATCTGCACCAGTTTAAATGCATCTATCTTAATGAAAAAGATCGGAATTGAGTTGTGATATTCTTCCCAATTACTAATTACTAATTCCTAACTACTACCTCCCCTTCCCCCAACCAAACCAGTCGTTACCATTTGCATACAACATCAACGCCAGCAAAATAACCATACCCACTATTTGTGCATACTCTAGGAATTTCTCACTCGGCTTTCTACCGGTAATCATTTCGCCAAGGGTAAATACTACATGGCCCCCATCTAACGCTGGTATGGGAAGCAGGTTCATAAATGCTAGTATGATAGAGAAAAATGCGGTGATGGTCCAAAAATGTTCCCAATTCCATTCGGTACCGGAAAACACCGAACCCATAGCCTTAAAACCACCAACACCTTTGTAAGCACCAGTTTCGGGCGACAATATTTTTTTGAACTGGTCTATATAAAACTGCAGTTCGGCACCTGCACGTTTTACACCTGCAGGAAAAGCAGCAAAGAAACCGTACTTTTTTACTTCAAATTTATAAATGCCCAGACTGTCAAATTCGGCGTGCGTGTTTGGTTGATTAAATCCGATTTTTCCGCCTGTAATCAGCGTGGTATTTAAATTAACAATCGTTCCCCTTCTGTTTACAGCAAGATTAATTGTGTCGCCTTTCTTCTTTTTTTGCATGAACGCACTAAACTCATCAAAAAACTGGGTTTTTACAGAGTCAACACTTAAGATTAAATCGCCTGCCCTCAGGCCGGCAGCATAAGCAACGCTGGTATCGCTTATTTGAGAAACAATGACCGGAACCCTAGGACTAATCAATGGTCCTTCAGCCAACTTCTTTTTCTCTACCAGTTTGCCAATCAGGTCAACCGGCATATCCATCGTCATTTGTTTTCCGTCTCTTTCCAGCGTAACATTCTTATTTACCACCAATACCTTCTTTAATATGTCGGTGTACTCAACTACAGGTTTGCCATCAACAGCTAAAACCTTATCACCATTTTTAAAACCCAGGTCGTTAAACAATGAATCATTAAAAGAGATACCATACTTTAAAGAATCGGCAGGTATTTTTTTCTCTCCCCAAACCATTAATATACCAGCGTAAATAACGAACGCCAATAAAATATTTACGGTAACGCCACCCAACATAATAATCAAACGCTGCCAGGCTGGTTTGCTTCTAAACTCCCAGGGTTGCGGCGGTAGCTTCATGGCATCCTTGTCCATGCTTTCATCTACCATCCCCGAAATCTTTACATAACCGCCCAAGGGTAGCCAGCCAATACCATATTCTGTTTCACCAACTTTCTTTTTTACAACAGAAAACCAGGGATCAAAAAACAGGTAAAATTTTTCCACTCTGCATTTAAACCACTTGGCGGTGATATAATGTCCAAATTCGTGGAGAATAACAAGGATTGATAAAGAAAGAAGTAACTGGGCAACTTTTAATCCAACACTGCTCCAGTTTATAGCTAATAAAGTAATATCCATTTTAAATATTTATTCAGTTTTAATGGCTGTACATGTTTTGAAGAAACTGTTTTACATGTTTATCAGCGAAGCGGCAAAATTACGGGCTTCACCGTCGGTTTCAAAATATTCCTGTAGGGTAGGTTTTTCAATAAAAGCCACGTGCTGCATGGTTTTCTCCACCATTGCCGTCATGTCTAAAAAGCCAATACGGTTACGCAGAAAGGCCCATACGGCAATTTCGTTGGCAGCATTTAATACGCAAGGCATATTGCCAGCTTTGTTAAGTGCCTCAATAGCAAGCGATAAATTTCTGAAAGTTTTAACATCAGGCTCTTCAAAATTCAGTGCCGGGTACTTACGGAAATTTAGACGAGGGAAATCATTTTTTACCCTGCCCGGAAAAGCCATGGCATATTGAATAGGCAGTTTCATATCAGGCAAACCCATCTGGGCTTTTATGCTTCCGTCTTCAAACTGAACCATGCTATGTATAACGCTTTGCGGATGGATAACTACTTCAATCTGATCGGGCCTTAAATTAAACAACCATTTAGCTTCAATCATCTCCAGCCCTTTATTCATCAGGGTTGCAGAGTCTATCGATATTTTTGCACCCATAGTCCAATTGGGATGTTGCAGGGCATGATCGCGTTTTACATTAACTAGAAAATTGGGTTTCTTCCCTAAAAATGGGCCACCGCTTGCCGTTAGAATTACTTTTTCTATTGGATTTCTGGCTTCACCAACCAGACATTGAAAAATCGCAGAATGTTCACTATCCACCGGAATGATGGGTACTCTTTTTTCAATAGCTTTCTGCATCACAATATCGCCAGCAACAACAAGGGTTTCTTTATTGGCCAAACCAACAGCTTTTCCTTTTTCAACGGCTTTTAACGTCGGTTTTAATCCGGCAAAACCAACAATGCCTGCCAGCATCATATCGTAGGTATCAAAATCGGCTGCTTCTTCCAGTGCCTTTTCACCTGCAAAAACTTTGATATCGGTTGATGATAAAGCAGCTTTTAATTTCTCATAGCGTGTATCATCGCCAATAACTACTGCATTAGGCCTAAATTCCAACGCCTGAGCAATAAGTAGCTCATCATTTGTTTGTGCCGTAAGAATTTCAGCTTCGAACAAATCGGGATTGGCACGGATAACCTCAAGCGCCTGGGTACCGATTGACCCCGTGGAGCCAAATATTGCAATGCGTTTTTTTATAGACTGATCCGACATTATTTTTTAAAAGTTGAGCGACAAATCTAACTTAATAATTGTTGCAGAGCAATTTTCACCTTGCTAAAGTTGAATTTAAGTATAATATCTGCCATCATATGCTGTATTTCAGTATTGCAGAGATTTCCTATGGAGCCTTCATGGGTATGGCTTGGAGAAGTTGAGTGTGTAAATTCTCCGGCCTCAATACTGGCACCAATTTGTTTATATGCATCTCTGAAAGGTATCCCTTGCAAAACCAATTTATTCACTTCGTCAACACTAAACAAGTATTTATATTTTTCATCCTTTAATAAATCCTTATTTACCACAATATTGCTTAACATCAAGGCTGCCATTTGTAAACAATCATTCAGATTTTTAAAAGCAGGAATAATATGCTCCTTGGTTAATTGAAGATCACGGTGATAACCGGAGGGCAGATTGGTTGTCATGAGCATGATCTCATTCGGCAAAGCCTGAATGCGGTTGCAATGCGAACGGATGAGTTCAAACACATCAGGATTTTTTTTGTGCGGCATAATGCTGCTGCCCGTTGTTAATTCATCTGGAAAAGATATGAATGCATAATTTTGATTGAGGTAAAGACATGCATCCATACTAAGCTTGGATAAAGTTGCTGCAATATTTGCCAGCGCAGATGCAACAACACGTTCTGTTTTGCCCCTACCCATTTGTGCATACACTACATTATAATTCAAATCATCAAAACCCAACAGTTCTGTCGTCATTTTACGGTTGATAGGAAATGAAGAGCCATAACCTGCCGCTGAGCCTAAAGGATTTTTATTTACAATTTTATAAGCGGCTTCCAAAGTCAATAGATCATCAACCAGGCTTTCTGCATATGCACCAAACCACAAGCCGAAGGATGATGGCATGGCAAGTTGAAGATGGGTATAACCGGGCAACAGGTCATCTTTATATTTTTCACTTTGCGAAATTAAAAGATCAAATAATGCTTTGGTATTGACAACAATATTTTCAATTTCGGCCCTTAAAAATAATTTCAGGTCAACCAAAACCTGATCGTTTCTGCTTCTGGCGCTGTGAATTTTTTTACCAACATCTCCCAGTTTTTGGGTTAACATCAATTCTATTTGTGAATGAATATCTTCTACGCCATCATCTAACTTAAAATTGTTGCTTTCTGTTTGCTTATAAATTTCTTTTAATGCTGTTTCTAAAGATTGTAATTCATCCTTTGACAGTAATCCTACCGACTCCAGCATTTTAATATGCGCCAACGAACCCAATATATCAAAAGGAGCCAGGTATATATCTAAATCCCTGTCGTTGCCTACGGTGAATTTCTCTACTTCAGCTAATGCTGCTTTATCTTTCTGCCAGAGTTTCATATCAACTGATTTTTTATGAACAAATGCCTAAACAACCTGCTCTAATATTTTTATGTATGTTTTTATTCCTTTTTTTATTTCTTCCAGATAAATAAATTCATCTGCGGAATGACTGCGGGCACTATCACCAGGGCCGCATTTTAAAACGGGTGCATTAATTAATGCTGCATCTGATGTTGTTGGAGAGCCATAAGTTTCCTTACCTAATTTAATTCCTGCAAGAACAAGCGGATGATTCTTTTCAATTTTTGAAGAACGTAAACGTGTGCTACGCGGTTTAATTTCGGACTGAACATGTTTTTTTATGGTCTCCAGAATTTCCTCATGACTGTAAGCATCGGTCACTCTTATATCAACAACGAAACTACAAAATGCAGGTACAACATTATGTGCTTTGTTCTCGGTATTGATGGATGTTACCGCCATTTTAATTGGACCAAGTGTTTCTGATATTTTTGGAAACTGATAAGTTTGAAACCAGTTGATATCCTGCATGGCTTTGTAAATGGCGTTCTCTCCTTCTTCTCTTGCAGCATGTCCTGCTTTGCCAGTTGACACGCAATCCAGTACAAGCAGGCCTTTTTCGGCAATTGCCAAATTAGTTAAGGTTGGTTCGCCTACAATTGCACCCCCTATCCCCCTAAAGGGGGAACTTGGAGCATTCAGGTTTAACAGTTTCTCTATGCCGTGAATACCACTTATTTCCTCTTCTGCGGTGGCCGCTAAAATTAAATTGTATTTTAAATTTTCATGTTTATGAAAATAAATAAATGTAGCAATCAAACTAACTAGGCAACCGCCAGCATCATTACTTCCTAATCCGAATAACTTGTTATCCTCAACAACTGGCTCAAAAGGGTCTTTTGTGTATTGCGGATTTGGTTTTACTGTATCATGATGAGAGTTGAGTAAGATGGTTGGCTTAGCTTCGTCAAAATACTTATTTGTTGCCCACACATTATTCAACAATCTGTTTGAAGGAATATTTTTTGCAGCAAAGAATTGTTCAATAATGGCCGCCGTTTTATCTTCTTCTTTCGAAAAAGAGGGCGTACTTATCAAATGCTTTAATAAGTCAAGTGCATCATTGTATAGTTTATCAATATCCATTATTTAAACAAAGTTCCTTTTACATGCTCAGTACAGTTTTGCAGGAGGTCGTTAGCGTCACCAATCAATACTTCCGTTACACCATTATCAATGGCATTAAAAGCGTTATCAATTTTTGGTAAAATTCCATCGGCCAGTTTATTATCCGTCAGCAACTGTTTGTACTTTTCTTTATTAATCAAATTGATAACTGAATTTTCATCTGCTATATTTTCAAGCACTCCTTTCTTTTCAAAACAGTAAATCAACCTTACATCATAAGTTTTTGATAACGCAACTGCCACAGATGATGCGATGGTGTCCGCATTGGTATTCAACATCTGGCCTTTGCCATCATGGGTTAGCGGCGCAACTACTGGAACCAAATTATTATTCAGCAACACCTGCCAATTATCAATGGCTATCTTAGAGCTGTCAATGTCTCCCACAAATCCAAAATCAATTTCTTTTACCGGTCTTTTGGTTGCCGGAATAATATTTGCATCTGCTCCGGTTAAACCAATTGCATTGCAATTAATCGATTGTAAAGAAGCAACTAGCTTTTTATTGATTAATCCGCCGTAAACCATAGTTACCAGATTGATAGTAGCCTGATCTGTGATACGCCTACCGTTGATGTAGTTGGGCTCAATTCCTAATTGCTTGCCAAACGACGACGCCATTTTACCACCTCCATGTACCAATATCTTTTTTCCAGGAACTGCTGCAAATTTTTTTAAGAATGCAAGCTGCACAGATTCGTCATCCAGTATATTTCCGCCAACCTTTATGATAAATATTTTTTCCATTACACAGTCTTTAGTATTTCTGATAAAACAGCCTGAGCAGCCCAAACCCTGTTACCAGCCTGTTGTGTAACAAGGCTGTTGGTTCCATCAAGTACCTCATCGCTTAGCTCAATATTTCTTCTCACCGGAAGGCAATGCATAACTTTTGCATTGTTGCTGCTACTTAATTTTTTATTTGTAAGCATCCAGCTTTCATCGGTGGCAATTATTCTACCATACTCATGATAAGCACTCCAGTTTTTTACATAAACAAAATCTGCATTCTTCAATGCCTCATCCTGATTATGAACGATTGTTGCGTTTTTTGTAAAATCGGGATTAAGTTCATAACCTATGGGATGTGTGATTACAAATTCAGCTTCGCCCCAGGCTCCTACCCATTGTGCAAATGAATTAGCAACACATTGCGGTAGGGCTTTTACATGAGGAGCCCAGCTTAAAACGATCTTAGGTTTTCCTGCTCCTTTAAATGTTTCCCTTATCGTTATTATATCTGTAAGGCTTTGCAATGGATGTAAAGTGGCGCTCTCCAAACTTACAATGGGTACGCCTGCATATTTTACAAACTGACTAATCACTGTTTCAGCATAATCTTCTTCTTGGTTTTGTAAAGAAGGGAAAGTGCGTACACATAAAATATCAAAATACTGTCCCATTACCGGTGCAGCGTCTTTAATATGCTCAACCGTTGTACCATTCATGATGGCAGCTTCAGCAAATTCGAGGGCCCAGCCTTCTTTATCTACATTGAAAACGATGGCTTCCATTCCAAGATTGGCCGCTGCAATTTGCGTACTCAATCTGGTACGCAATGAAGGGTTTAGAAATAGCAACCCTATTCTTTTACCTGCGCCCGACGTTTTAGCCGATAAAGGTTCTGCTTTAAATTTCAATGCTTGGTCAACCAGTGCATTAATATCATCAACATTATTGACAGAAATAAAATTCAGCACTTGCTTTTTTGTTTTATTGGTCAGACGAGGGCGTCAGACCATGTTATAGTTCAGTTTTAATTGCCTGTAAAAAAATATCAGCTTCGGTTTTAGTAATATTTAAAGCCGGTAAAAGTCTTATCACATTGGGCTTTGCCTCACCAGTGAATATCTTATGCTTGAATAACAAATTCTTCTTCACCATATTTAACTCCTCAGGCAATTGAATCCCTATCATTAAACCTAGTCCACGTACTTCAATAATATTAGGTAGTTTTTTTAATTCGTCTATCAGATAATCACCTATCGTTTTAGCATTGTTTATTAAATCATCTTTCTCTATTACTTCAAGTACAGCCAACGCTGCTGCACAAGCCAAATGATTACCGCCGAAGGTTGTACCCAGCATAAAATGTTTAGGCTGAATTTTTGGACTGATAGAAATCGCCCCAATGGGAAAACCATTGCCCATTCCTTTTGCCATACTGTAAATATCTGCATCCACTCCGGCAAAATCATGTGAATAAAATTTGCCCGAACGGCCATAACCGCACTGTACCGAGTCTGCAATAAAAACTGCATTGTACTCATCACAAAGGCTTCTGATCTTTTGCAGGAAAGAATTTGTAGCTACATTAATTCCACCCACACCTTGTATCCCTTCAACAATTACTGAAGAAATTTCGTTTTGTTTAAAAGCAGCTTCCAGTGCAGCTTCATCATTAAAAGGAAGAAAAATAATATTATCCGTTTCATTAACTGGAGCTACAATATTTGGATTATCTGTTGCAGCAACTGCCAAAGATGTTCTACCGTGAAATCCTTTTTTAAAAGCAATAATTTTTTTCCGGCCGTTATAAAACGAAGCAAGCTTTAATGCATTCTCATTAGCCTCAGCACCCGAGTTACACAAGAACAGCTGATAATCTTCTTTATCCGAAACCCTTCCCAGCTTTTCAGCCAGTTCAACTTGTAATGGAATTTTTATGGAGTTGGAATAAAAACCTATTTGATGCAATTGGTCTTCTATGCGCTTTACATAATGGGGATGTGTATGCCCTATTGAAATAACGGCATGCCCACCGTACAGGTCTAAATATTTTTCACCCTTATCATCCCACACATAAGAACCTGCTGATTTTGTTATGCAGATATCATTGAGTGGATATACGTCAAATAGTTTCATGGTGTTGTATTAACCGCTAAGTCGCTAAGGCGAAAAGTTTCAAAAAAATCCCTTTGCGTCTTCGTGCCTTTGCGGTTTATTTAAAAATAATTTGCTTTTAATTTCAATCCAGTTGTTTCTTCCAGACCAAACATCAAATTCATATTTTGTACCGCTTGTCCGCTGGCGCCTTTTAATAAATTATCAATAATGGAATGTACTACCAGCTTACCGCCCACTTTCTCAAGTTGAATAAAACATTTGTTGGTATTGACTACCTGTTTTAAGAATACCGGCTCTTCGCTAACCACAATAAAAGGATGAGTAGCATAAAATTTTTTATATAAAACAGAAAGTTCTATCAAACTTAATGCACATTTCATTTGCGAACTGATGAAAATCCCTCTTGTAAAATCTCCCCGCCAGGGAACAAAATTTAAATCGACATTTGATGAAGGATTTAATTTAAGAAAAGACTGTCCAATCTCTGCAAGATGTTGATGAGAAAGGGTTTTGTAAGCCTGTATATTATTTGCCCGCCAGCTGAAATGAGATGTTTCACTCATCCCCTGTCCAGCGCCCGTTGAGCCTGTGATACCTGTGGAATGAACTTCTTTTAGCAAACCTGCTTTTGCCAAAGGCAATAATCCCAATTGGATGGTTGTTGCAAAACAACCCGGGTTGGCAATATTGTTTGCTTTTTTTATCTGTGCTTTATTTAACTCAGGTAACCCATAAATGAATTTTCTTTTGCCACTTGTTTCTCCCAATCTAAAATCCTGACTCAGGTCGATAATCTTTATTTTTACATCAATTTTATTGGCAGCTAAAAATTTATGTGCTTCACCATGACCAACACATAAAAACAAAATATCAATTTTCTGACTCAAAGCTGATGCGAATTTCATAGTTGTATCGCCGTGCAAATCTTTGTGCACTTCGTATAACAACTTATCAGCATTGCTTTTGCTGTGTACAAAAACAATTTCTGCCATTGGGTGATTCAGCAATATTCTGATTAGTTCACCACCGGTATATCCTGCGCCACCAATAATTCCAACTTTAATTTTACTTGCCATCTGCTGTTTGTTTTACCGCATTATAGATCATAGTCTGGTTACCAAATATTTTAGAGAAGCCTCTTACATCTTCACCAGTCCAGCCTGTATTCATTTCGCCGTACTTACCAAATTTACTGCTCATCAAATCGTAATCTGATTCAATTCCAGTTACCTGGAAACGGTAAGGCATCAGTTCAACAAAAACTTTTCCAGTAACATGCTCCTGCGATTTTTCGAAGAACGCTTCAATATCTCTCATCACCGGATCCAGTATCTGTCCTTCATGTAGCCAGTTGCCATAAAACAGTGCCAACTGGTCTTTCCAATTCAGTTGCCATTTGGTGAGTACATGCTTTTCCAAAGCATGATGTGCTTTTAAAATAACCATTGGTGCTGCCGCTTCAAACCCCACCCTGCCTTTAATGCCGATGATGGTATCGCCTACATGAATATCTCTGCCAATACCAAAAGGACCAGCAATTTTTTGCACTTCTTGTATAGCTTCTGAGGGATGTTTGAATTCAACTCCATTAACAACAAAAAGTTCTCCCTTCTTAAAATCCAATTCCATCCCGACTGGGTCGGGACCATTTTCCGTAACCTGTGTAGGCCAAGCCTCCTCCGGCAACATACCTTTGCTATTCAATGTTTCCTTTCCACCAACACTTGTGCCCCACAATCCTTTATTAATTGAATACATTGATTTTTCAAAATTCATTTCAACGCCTTTGCTTTTCAGGTAACTAATTTCATCTTCTCGGCTTAATTTCAAATCTCTTATTGGCGTGCATATTTCAACTCCAGGAATCATAATATTAAAAATCATATCAAACCTAACCTGGTCGTTTCCTGCGCCGGTGCTGCCATGGGCAACAATATCTGCATTTAATTTTTGCACATGCTCAGCAATAAAAAACGCCTGGCTTAATCTTTCGGCGCTCACACTCAATG
>JBKJPN010000197.1:0-17462 GCA_046595125.1 Ferruginibacter sp. | reverse complement strand
GGAGGATTGAGAACATGGAATTTATTCAGTTTCACCCAACGGCTTTATATGAGACTGGAATACGCGGACACAATTTTTTAATTACAGAAGCCGTGCGTGGCGATGGCGGCATTTTGCGTAACCACGCAGGCGAAGCTTTTATGGAACGCTATCATGAACGCAAAGATCTGGCGCCACGTGATATCGTTGCACGTGCTATTGATAATGAAATGAAAATTGCCGGTACTGAAAATGTTTTTCTGGATTGCCGCCACTTCAGCAAAGAAAAATTTGTTGAGCACTTCCCAAATATTTATGAGAAATGTTTAAGCATCGGAATTGATATCGCAAAAAATCTGATTCCTGTTGCACCCGCTGCACATTATAGTTGCGGTGGTATAAAAACCGATGAGTACGGTCAAACATCTATCAAAAATCTATATGCAGCCGGAGAGTGTGCCAGCACTGGTTTACACGGTGCCAACCGACTTGCCAGCAATTCGCTTTTAGAAGCCATGGTTTTTGCCCACAGAGCGTTTAAAAATTCGGTTCAAAAAATCAAAATTCAAAATGACGTTTCGGGAGCGGCGGATGTTGGTGAATGGAAGACAGATGGTACTAATGCTCCAAAAGAAATGATCCTCATCACACAAAGTGTAAAAGAATTAAAATTATTGATGAGCGATTATGTTGGTATTGTTCGAAATAACGAAAGACTGCATCGGGCTATGAAAAGACTTGATCTTTTGTATGAAGAAACAGAAGCACTATATCAAAAGACAATTGTATCTCCTCAATTATGTGAGCTAAGAAACATGATTACTGTTGCATACCTAATCGTAAAGAGTGCCGAATTCCGCCAGGAAAGTAGAGGCTTGCATTTCAATACCGATTATCCTAACAAATTAGACAGGATACAAAATATTGTATTGTAATTTACTCGTCTTAAATGTAAACCCTGTGCAGTTAGCGTTTAAGGCTGTACATTTGTAGGCAGAATAATAGAACATTACAGCAAAATTCAATTCCATGTATTATCTCATTTATGGCTTTCTTTATCTACTTTCTTTGTTGCCATTCCCGGTCATATATTTCATAAGCGATGGAATTTATTTTTTACTTTTTTATGTTTTCGGGTACCGGCGTAAAATTGTAATGGCAAATCTTAAAATTGCTTTTCCTGATAAAACAAATAGAGAACTTTACCGAATTTCCAAACAGTTTTACCATAATCTGGCAGATACATTCATGGAAATAATTAAACTCATTTCAATGAGTGAAAAAACTTTTGCAAAAAGATGTACTGGAGATTTTTCTGTTATTACCGATTTGATTAGTGAAGGAAAGAATGTTCAGTTACACGCCGGTCATCAGTTTAATTGGGAGTTTGGCAGTTTGTTTATGTCTAAGTCAATACAATCAATTCCAACCTATGCTGTATATATTCCTATAAATAACTCCGCAATGGAACGCTTGTTTTTAAAAATAAGGCAGCGGTATGGTACCATATTTATTAAGGCAACAGAATTTAAACAAAAACGGGATGTTATTTTTAAAGAAAGATTTGGATTTTTTTTAGGGGCAGATCAGAACCCAGGGAACCCCTCAACTGCTTATTGGCAAAATTATTTCAGTAAGCCAGCTCCTTTTATAACAGGACCCGAAGTTGGGGGAATTAAAAATAATACAGCCATTGTTTTTGTTCGTTCAAAAATAAAAAAAAGAGGATATTATGATTTGGAATGTACCGTTTGTACAGCAGATGCAGCATTAACAAAACAGGGTGAAATTACAAGAGCCTTCCGTGATTTTCTAGAAAAAATAATCAGGGATGAACCCCATAATTATTTATGGACTCACCGTCGCTGGAAATGGGACTACCAAGAAGCCTATAGGGAAAACTGGATTGACGATAAACCTCCAGTAAAATCAGTTTAACACGCTGGCTTCTTTTTCAATGGTGATGTTGCTTTGTTCTTTTATCTTATTCCAGCCGCCCAAAACATTGCGCAGGTTATGTGTTCCTTCACGTTTTAACAAAGATGCTGCAATTACACTTCTGTATCCACCTGCGCAATGCACATATAAATTCTGATTGTCTTCAAAATGTGCAAGCTGTGCCACATCATTCATTTCGTTTAAGGGAAGATTTTGTGCATCTTTTAAATGGCCATCCGCAAATTCAGTTTCTCTTCTAACATCAACCACTACGATGTTTGGGTCGTGAGGCAAATCCATCACTAGCTCATCAGCCTCTACATCAATAATCATATCAACAGTTTCTCCAGCAGCCTGCCAGGCTTCAAATCCGCCTTTTAAAAAACCTTGTATTTTAGCAAAACCTACTCTTGATAGGCGGATGATAGTTTCTTCTTCCTTACCTGCATCAGTTACTAAAATCATAGGTTTATTAAATGACAATAAACTACCTGCCCATTCGGCAAAGCGTCCTTCGAGCCCGATAAAAATGCTGCCGGGGATAAAACCTGTTGTAAATACGGTAGCATGACGGGTATCTAAAATCAACGCATCATCAGCCTGTAATTTTTTAAATGCTGCAATAGATAAAGGCGTTAATCCTTGTGCTTTAATATTATCAAGGCTATCGTAACCGCTCATATTTATTTGTGCATTAATGGCAAAGTATTTTGGAGCAACGCTCAGCCCATCTGTAACAGCTGCTATAAATTCTTCCTTGGTTTGTGGTTGCAATGCATAATTAGTTTTCTTTTGTTCGCCAATAGTGCTGAAGGTTTCGGGACCCATGCTTTTGCCGCAACTGCTGCCGGCGCCATGCGCCGGATAAACTAGTACATCATCAGCTAATGGAAGAATTTTGTTTTGAATGGTATCGTACATAATTTCTGCCAGTTCAGCACTGCTCATATTTCCGCTGCTCAAGTCTGGACGACCAACATCGCCAACAAACAAAGTGTCGCCGGTGAAAATTGCATGCGGCTTCTCATTTTCATCCCTTAATAAATAGCAACTGCTTTCGAGCGTGTGTCCCGGTGTGTGTAAAACTTGGAAGGTAAGTTTGCCCAGTTTAAATATCTCATTATTCTTGCTATTGTAAACTTCATAATCAGTTTTTGCTCCCGGGCCATAGATAATAGGTGCTCCGGTTTTCTTACTCAAATCAATATGTCCGCTTACAAAATCGGCATGAAAATGAGTTTCAAAAATATACTTGATACCCGCATTGTTTTCTTTGGCCAGGTTAATGTACTGGTCTGTATCTCTCAACGGATCTATAATAGCAACTTCTCCTTCGCTCTCTATATAATAAGCGGCCTCACTTAGGCAATTGGTGTACAACTGTTTGATGAACATGGTAATTGATTTAAAACTTCAATGTATGTGGACAAAGATAAAAATAAAAAAGCGTTCGGGCTATTGCCGGAACGCTATGAAAATAAATTGCAGAAAATTTAACCTACCAGGTCTTTTACAAACTGGCTGATTTCATCTATTCGCTTGTAATTAACGGTATAGAAAATAAATTTTCCATCACGTTCTGTATTCACAATGCCGGCTTTTCTTAAAATAGCTAGGTGTTGTGATGCCACAGATTGCTCTAATCGCAAACGAACATAAATTTCTGTAACTGTAATCTTTTTCTCCTCCTCAATTAATTTCAATAATTGCTGACGCAGCTTGTGATTTAAAGCCCGTAAGACTAATGCTGCTTTTTTAAGCGCATTGTAATCTACATTAATAGGAGAATTTTTTGCAGAACCTGACGCATCCTGCTCACGTGTTTGAGACGCAACCATCATAAGGATTAAATTTTAATTATGCTTGAACAATGTTTGAACGTAACAAATATACTATTAATTGTTTATGCAAGCAACCCGCAAAAATTAAAATAACATATTTTTTGAGAATGATTTTTTCAATTATTGGTAACTGATTGAAAATCTTTTAGATAGAAAGGTTCACTGTATGCAAGTTCTGTAAAATTTCTTTTAGAAAACAGGCTGAAACTGCGTTTGGAAAGCGATTCTGGCAGCAAAATTACCTCTTCGAATAAAGCATTTGGCTGTTTACATATTGATTTCCACTTTGATGAACCGTTACCGAAAAACAATATTTTATCTTCGACTAATTCTTTTGAGAATGAATTTTCGTCCAGAATAAGCGCAAAAGGAGCTTGATGAATACTGATATCGTTTTTATAAACAGCTGTAAAAACTTCCATTCTGCGGGCATCAATCATCGGGCATAATAATATTGATTCATCGTAATTTGGAAATAAATCAAGTGCTGAATATGCCAAGGCTTCCAAGCTGTTAATAGTGATTAAAGGTTTTTGTAAAGCATAGCATAAACCTTTTGCACTGGCCATTCCAACTCTTAGTCCAGTGTAAGAACCAGGACCAACGGTAACCGCAATAGCATCAACACTTGATAAAATAATTCCAGTTTTTTGGCTTAACTCCTGAATGGCGGTTTGCAAAAATGAAGCATGTTCTTTTTGCGATTCGCTGTACAAAACATCAATTACTAAACCGTCTTTTGCAAAACTTACAAGTGCACGTTCAGATGCAGTATCGATATTTACAATTATACTCATTGACTTATTTGTTTACTTCGGCAAGCAGTAAAGATGCTGGCTGGTAGCGGCTATCGGCCAAATATAATTTTTGCAGTAAAGCCGAAATATGTTTTTCTCCAATCAAAGCAGCCCATTCAAAAGGTCCAAAGGGGTAATTGGTACCCAGTTTCATAGCGGTATCAATTTCGGCTTTGCTGCTCACGTTATCTTCCACTGCAAAATACGCTTCGTTTATAATCATCGCAATAATACGTGCCGAAATAAAACCTGGTTCATCAGTCACTTTGTTGATTTTTATGTCAACTGTTTCAAAAATTTCGTTGACTTTTTCGTCAACCGGTCCCGCAATTTCCCAAACCGAACGGTTTAAAAATGTTGCCCATCCATTTATGCGTAAAACATTGGCGGGTGCATTTAGTTCAACTAAAGTGTCAATTACCGAATTAATAAGAACCGGTTTACCAAGAGATTCAAATAATGATAATTCCGAACTATCTGCCAGACTAAAAAAAGCATCTGCATTATTGTTATCGTAAAATTCTTTGCCGCTCGTTACTCTTTGCCAGTCAACTTGGGTTCGGTCAGTGGTGAGTTCTATCCACTGTTCGTCTGTTGCGGCAACTATAATCGTCATGGTTGTTTTTTTGCAAAAATAGGTGGTTGATAAAAGATATATTTGCAAATCAGTAAAAAAACAAAAATTACAATGAAAACAATCATCATTACACCCAATGCGCCTGCTCCAATCGGTCCTTATAATCAGGCTGTTTTAACCGGCAATATGCTTTTTATTTCGGGACAGATTGCTTTGATACCCGGCACTTCAAACTTGAATGATGCAGACATATCAACTGAAACAAATCAAGTAATGAATAACCTGAAAGCAATACTAACAGCGGCTGAAATGGATTTCAGTAACATTGTTAAAACAACCATTTTCTTAAGTGATATGGCGCTGTTTGCAGAAGTTAATGAAGTATATGGTAGTTATTTCAGCAGCGACCTGCCTGCCGGACAGGCAGGTTATCCTGCTAGGGAAACCGTTGCGGTAAAGGGTTTGCCTAAAAATGTTAATGTAGAAATCAGCATGATTGCTTCAAAATAAAAATATCATGTCGGCAGAGAGATTAGTGATTATTACGGCCCATGTGCATGAAATGCTGCCAAAAACTTTGGAGGAAAAAGGCTATTCGGTTTTATCGCAACCAAAAATTACTTACGATGAACTTTTTGATTGTATTGATAAAGCCGAAGGCTTAATTGTAACCACAAGGTTATCAATCGATAAAAAATTGCTTGCAAAAGCTGGTCAACTTAAATGGATTGGCCGCATGGGTAGTGGCATGGAATTGATAGACGTAAAGTTTGCGGAAGCGCAAGGTATTACATGTGTGAGCAGTCCTGAAGGAAACCGCAATGCAGTTGCGGAGCATGCGTTGGGCATGTTACTGAACCTGACGAACATGATTGGTAAAAGTTATAATGAAATAAAGAATGGACAATGGTTAAGAGAAGAAAACCGGGGAATGGAATTGACCGGTAAAACAGTTGGTATTATTGGTTTTGGAAATACCGGAAGCAGTTTCGCCAAACTCTTGGCGCCGTTTGATGTAACGGTGCTGGCATATGATAAAAATAGATTTGGATTTGGAGAAAGGTTCATCAACGAAGCTAACCTAGATCAGATTTGCCGTTATGCAGATGTGATTAGTTTTCATGTGCCGTTAACCGCCGATACCATGCATATGGCTGATGAATCGTTCTTTGGTATGCTGCAACAAAATCCTTATATTATTAATACTTCACGTGGACAGGTAATTAAAACGTCGGCATTAATTGCTGCTTTACAACAAAATATAATTACTGGTGCAGCTTTAGATGTGCTTGAAAATGAACAATTAGAGCAATTTTCGCCTTTAGAAAAGGAAGAAATGAACTATCTTACCAATCAGCCTAACGTAATACTTACCCCCCATATAGCGGGTTACTCACACGAAGCATTTTATAAAATGAGTGCCGTAATTATTGAAAAGCTGCGAATATAATTTTTTTACTATTTTTGTAATACATGCAACGCCTTTATTAAAACAAGGCGTTGTATTTTTTTATTTGATTAAACTGAATTTTATGAATACGACAAATTATGTAACAGCAGAGACATTTGAAAGACTGAAGGACGAGCTGCAACATATGAAAGGGGTTGACAGGCCAGCAGCCAGCCATGCAATTGGCGAGGCAAGGGAAAAAGGCGATTTAAAAGAAAATGCAGAGTATGATGCGGCCAAGGAAGCACAAGGTATGCTGGAAGCCAGAATCAAACAGCTGGAAGGAGTTATAGCCAATGCCCGCATTTTGGACGAAAGCAATATTGATACCAGTAAAGTTTCAATTCTTACAAAAGTTACGCTTACCAATATGGGCACAAAAAAGAAAGTTACTTACAAGATTGTTTCGGAAAGCGAAGCCAATCTTAAAGATGGAAAAATATCAGTAACTTCTCCAATAGGCCACAGCCTGTTGGGCAAAGTAATTGGTGATCTGGTAGAGGTACAGGTGCCTGCCGGGATAATAAAATTTAAAATTGAAGATATTGGGTTGTAATTTTTTCAACTGATTTAAAAGCCCATTCAAATTTGAATGGGCTTTTTTGTCTCGTATCTTTATAAAAAACAAAACCATGAGTGTATTTACCAAAATCATCAGCGGCGAAATTCCATCGCATAAAATTGCCGAAAGCGAAAAATTTATTGCTTTTTTAGATATTGAACCTTTGGTAACTGGGCATGTGCTGGTAGTACCTAAACTGGAAATAAATAAAATTTTTGATGT
This sequence comes from Ferruginibacter sp., assembly GCA_046595125.1. Taxonomy (GTDB): domain Bacteria; phylum Bacteroidota; class Bacteroidia; order Chitinophagales; family Chitinophagaceae; genus Ferruginibacter. The sequence goes on along the minus strand of JBKJPN010000197.1, from coordinate 10,096 downwards.
GCCCGATGATTATCTGGCAGAGATGTTGGTATTTGCTAAACCCATTGCACATGCCATTGAAAAAGCTTTTGAATGCAAGCGCTGCGGCATTAGTGTAATCGGATTAGAAGTTCCGCATGCCCATATGCACTTGGTGCCCATCAACACGGCAAATGATTTGAATTTTACAAGGCCGAAATTAAATCCATCGCAAGAAGATTTAAAAAAAACACAAGAAAAAATACTGGCGCAATTGTAGCTTAGTTTACCTGCAGCCTGAAACCTACACCATGAATGGTTTCCAGCACAATATTGGGATCGGCTTTAAAATGCTTTCGCAGTTTGGTAATAAATACATCCATACTGCGCCCTAAAAAATAATCATCTTTTCCCCATACATTCAGCAGCACTTCCTCACGTTTTAAAACTTTGTTTTCATGCTGGGCAAAAAATCGCAGCAGGTCCGATTCTTTTTGAGTAAGGGTGATGGATTCTTTACCTACGTAAATCTTTAATTCATTTACAACGAATTTTAATTTACCCAATTGATACATTTCATCGGTATCGGCCTGTAATTTTTTAGTACGACGTAAGAAAACTTCCATTCGTAATATTAATTCATCAATGCTAAAGGGTTTGGTTATATAATCATCGGCCCCAGACTGAAAACCCTTTATTTTATCTTCTTGTAAACTTTTTGCCGTTAGAAAAATGATGGGCATCACATCGCTTAACTGCCGTATTTTTTTTGCCAATGAAAAACCATCTCTTACAGGCATATTAATATCAAGTAGACAAATGTCAAATTCCTTTTTTTGATATTGCTGCCAGGCAGCTTCTCCATCAGGGCAATGGGTAACTTCAAAGCCAACGTCCTGCAACGAATCTTTAATAACAAAGCCTAGCGATAAATCATCCTCAGCCAGTAATACTTTTCCTTTTTGCATACAATTCCGTTTTAATTACGTGGAAATTTTATGGTAAATGTGCTTCCTTTTCCAGGCTCACTGCTAACATTTATTTTTCCGCCGTGTGTGTCAATTACTTTTTTTACAAAATTCAAGCCAAGTCCAAATCCTTTGCTGCCATGCAGTTCACCATCGGTAATCCGATAAAAACGCTCAAATATTTTCTTTTGATGTTCGGGCGCAATTCCAATACCATTATCTTTAATACTGATGTTTAAATTATTTCCTTCTATTACTGTGTTGATTTGGATAACAGGATTTTCAGCGTATTTAATCGCGTTTTCAATCAAGTTTATCAAACATAACCTTAAATAGGCTTTGTCGGCTTTTACCACCGAAACCGGAATAGAAAAATCGGTATGCACCACGGCATGTTTTTGCTCTATTAATGGCTGCAAGTCGTTGATGGAGGCCTGAATAAGTTCGTTAGCATCAAACATTTCTTTCTCCAGAGGCAGGTGGCTGCGGTCGGTATAGGCAATTTCTAAAAGTCGTTGTACCTGCATTTGCAGATGCGCTGTTTGTTCGTTGATGATGCCTGCGTAGTTGCTCAGCTTTTCGGGCTTGTCTACAATGTTTTTCTGTTTTAAAACATCCGACGCAATTTTAATTACTGCCAAAGGGGTCTTAAATTCATGCGTAAAATTATTCACAAAATCTTTTTGCGTTTCGTTAAAAAACTTTTGCCGATACAGATAAAAAATGCTGAAACCAAAACCAATAAGTACTACTAATAAGAAACCGCTGGAAGCAATCCAGAATATCATTTGCTTAAGAATGTACTGCCCACGGTGTGGGAAATACAATGCGATATACGAATAGTCCCTAGTATAAACGGGCAGGTCTTTTTCCTTTTCCGAAGGGAAGTAGGCATCTGGTAGGTTTATGTATTCCTCGGTAATATATTTATTTTGTCCGGGGTCGTAAATAGAAGCCCGGCAATCGGTGTACACATCAAAATCTGTAAGCTCAGCTTTCAAATTTACCCAGAGTGCAGGAAGGTTCGGGCTGCAATCAATCTTTAGTAAATAAACATCGGGATTAATATTCTCTATAACTTTTTGCACATTATCCGAAGCATCGTTCACTAGTTCCATATCAGTGTACAAGCTTCGTATGCTTTTTGATATATTGATGTTGAACTGTTTTTCTTCGTACAGATAAACTTTTTGCAGCCATACCAGTTGCACCGCAATAATAATAGTAACCAGTACCGTACTGGTTAAGATTACCAATCGCAATGTTTTTGAACGAATGACCATTTGTTTGCAGGTTATTGACCGGTGTGAAATTAAACTCAGCCCGGTTATTATTTGTTAATGAGCGGTTAACCAAGCGACGCTACTTTGCCGGCTTTATTTTGCTTGGGTTTTTGGCAATAAAGTCTTTCCATCCATTTACTTTTTCACCTGCGCCGGGCAATGCTGTTTTTTGTTGAAAATAATGACAGAGTGCAACTGCCAAAGCATCCGTGGCATCATAATGTTTGGGTTCATCCTTAAACGATAAAATTTGCTGTAGCATTTTTAAAACCTGTTCTTTGGAGGCATTTCCATTGCCCGTCACTGATTGTTTTACTTTTTTGGGAGAATATTCAGTCACTTGTAATCCATGGCGCATAGCAGCAGCAATAGCTACACCCTGTGCACGGCCCAGCTTTAGCATACTCTGCACGTTCTTTCCAAAAAAAGGCGCTTCAATGGCAAAAGTATCGGGCTGATATTTGGTAATAAGTCCGCTTACGGTATTAAAAATGAGTTGCAGTTTTTGATAATGGTCTTTTACTTTACCTGGTTGCAACACACCCAGTTCCAGCAAGGATATTTTGGTACCCTCTACTTTTATCAGTCCATAACCCATAATGATGGTGCCTGGATCGATACCTAAAATAATGTTCGTTTTCTGTTGCAATGGGTTATTATTTTTTCAACCTTTATAATTGAAGTAACATTGTGTATTGAACAAAAGTATTAAAATATTACTCAAGTGGTTTGTGGGGCCTTTGCTGGCGGTTTGGTTATTCTATTCGCTATACCAGCAAATAAAAGCGCAGCCCGATATTGACAGTTCCATTGCATTAATAAAAGCCATGCCTTTTGGTGCCGCCGCCTGGAAATTTTGGCTGGTCATCATCTTTGTTTTAGTAAACTGGGGTATGGAAGCCCGCAAATGGCAGTTGTTGATGAAACCCGTGCAGCCGATGTCGTTCATAACGGCATTCAAATCTGTTTTGTGCGGCGTAACCCTATCATTAAATACGCCCAACCGTATTGGAGAATACGGAGGCCGCATACTTTTTGTAAACGAGGGTAATCGCATTAAAGCCGTTACACTTTCAATGGCAGGTGGCATGGCGCAGTTAATTATTACTATGCTAATGGGGTGCTTTGGTTTGATCTATTTGCTTTTTACCATGGATGCTTCAGCTTCACTAATGGGCATTTCTTTTTTTTGGGTAAAAATATTTTTGTACGGCAGTATTTTCGGAACAATCATATTTTTATTTTTCTTTTTCCGGCTCAATATTTTAATCAGACTGATAGAAAAATTGCCTTATGCCGACCGGTTTTCAAAATACATTAACGTTTTAGAAACATTTGATGCGAAAATTTTGTTAAGGTTACTGTCTATCTCCTTCTTCCGCTATGTTGTTTTCGTTTTACAGTACATCTTTATGTTACAATTGCTGCAGGTAGAGCAAAATGTTTGGACTGGTTTTTGGATAATCACAGTTATGTTTTGGATACTGGCAATCATTCCGTCATTCGCCATTGCAGAACTGGGTATAAGAGGTACTGTTGCAAAAACACTGTTCTCCTACAGCTTTAATACAATTGGAATACTGACCGTAACTTTTGGAATTTGGTTTGTAAACCTTTTTATACCAGCATTAATTGGGAGTTTATTAATTTTAGGAATTAAAATAAAGAAAGAAAAATGATCAGAAATTTTAAAATGCTTTTGTTGCTTGCTGGTTTTTGTTCCTTGAGTTTTACAACAAAATATGATGATACCTGTAAAATAAAAAACAATGCGTTTAAAGCTGACGAAGAAGTGAAGATGAAGGTTTTTTACAGCACGATGGGCATGTATGTAGGGGCTGGAGAAGCTGTTTTTACTTCTGCACTGGAACGTTACAATGGCAAAGCTGTTTACCATTTTACAGGCTCTGGCTCAACTTATTCTTTCTTCGATAATTTTTTTAAGGTGAGGGATAAGTACGAAAGCTATGTTGATACAGCTAATCTGCTGCCTTTAAAATTTGTACGCAACATAGATGAAGGCGGCTATAAAAAATACAACAACGTAACTTTTAACCAGGATGCCAATACGGCGGTAAGTACCAACGGTGTGTTTAAGGTTACCGATTGTGTTCAGGATGTGGTGAGTATGGTTTATTATGTACGTAATATTGATTTTAACAGCTATAAAGCAGGCGATAAGATACTCTTTGACATGTTTTTAGATGATGAGTTGTTCCATATGTACATCCGCTATATGGGCAAGGAAACAATTAAAACCCGCTATGGTAAATTTAATGCTATTAAAATAAGGCCGCTCTTAATTAAGGGAACTATTTTTGAAGGCGGCGAAAAAATGACCGCTTGGTTGAGCGATGACCCTAATCATTTATTATTAAGAGCCGAAAGCCCCATTGCAGTAGGAAGTATTAAGATAGACATGATGAGTTATAAAAACCTACGCCACCCTTTAAGTTCATTAATCAGTACCAGGTAAATTAAATATCAGAAAGTTTGAAGCTGTCTTTCATTCTAACACCCTTTTCTGTCATTTGTAAATTGCAGCACTCTATTGTTGGGTCGTGCTCAAAAAATAAGATGTAGTCATTTTCTACAGCTTCGGATAAGAACTGTTTTTTTTCAGTAAGCGTTTTCAATGGTGTTGTATCGTAAGCCATTACATAAGGAATGGGAATATGTGCAGCCGAAGGCAACAAATCAGCCATAAAAACAATTGTTTTTCCATTGTAGTTTATCTTAGGAAGCATCATCGCATCGGTATGGCCCGATACTGTAAAATACGAAAGGTTGTTGATGATTAGTGATTCATGAATCGGGAGTGCTGCACTCACGCCTGACAACTCACGTCTCACGTTCAGAAATTTTAATCGTCCGCTCTCCTGTATGGGTAAAATATTTTCTTTTAAAAAACTGGCTTTCTCTCTATCATTAGGCTTGGTAGCCCATTCCCAGTGTTTTTCATTGCTCCAGTATGTTGCATTTTTAAAGGCAGGTACTAGTTTATCGCCGTCCCGTACAATGCTTCCACCGCAATGGTCAAAATGTAAGTGTGTTAAAAAAACGTCGGTAATATCATCTTTGGTAAAGCCATGAGCGGCTAATGATTTATCAAGCGTATCATCTCCATGCAAATAATAATGACCAAAAAATTTGGCATCTTGTTTATTACCCATGCCGTTATCAATCAAAATTAATTTGTCTTCATCTTCTATCAGCAAACAACGCAAAGCCCAGCTGCACATATTATTTTCATCTGCCGGGTTTAATATGTTCCACATACTTTTTGGCACCACGCCAAACATGGCGCCGCCATCTAATTTAAAATAGCCGCTGTTGATGGTATATAAATTCATGTTATAAAGATACGACAGCTTTGTTTTTTGCCCGATAAGTAAGAATTAAAAATAAAAGTCCCAGTGCAAAGAAAATTATCAGCGCCAGGATAGAATTACGCATACTGCCCGTAAGCCCTTCTATAAAACCAAAACTAAAAAGGCCAATTACGATGGCAATCTTTTCAGTTACATCATAAAAACTAAAAAACGACGCCGTATCTTTTGTTTCGGGCATCAGCTTGCTGTAAGTAGAGCGGCTCAGTGATTGAATACCGCCCATCACCAATCCAACCAATGATGCTATGATATAAAAATGTGTCTCTGTCTGCATAAAAAATCCGGCGATACAAACTGCAATCCATAAACAAACTGTTAAGGAAAGTATTTTAATATTTCCATACAAAGCCGAGAGGCGGCTCATGCCAATAGCGCCAACGATGGCCACTATCTGAATAATTACTGCGGTGATGATAAGCTTTGTATTTTCCAGTTTCAATTCTTTAATGCCAAAATCAATGGCAACCAGCATTACAGTTTGTACACCCATGCTATAAAAAAAGAAAGCGGTTAAATATCTTTTTAGCTCGGCCATATGTCTCACCTGATTCCAAACAATTTTTAATTCGTGAAAGCCGTTCACCAAAGCATGCTTCTTACTTTTTCTTTCCAGTCTCGGACTGCTGGGCAATCGCTTAAAAGTTATTTGCGCAAATACAACCCACCAAATACCCACTAATAAAAAAGTTATTTTTAAAGGAAGTTCACTGGGTGGCATCAACACTACCAACCCAAAACCCACCATTTGCATAATTACGCTTCCGATATAGCCAAAGCTAAAACCCCTGGCACTAACGCGGTCTCTGTCTTCTTCTGCCGCAATTTCTGGCAGGTACGAGTTGTAAAAAACCTGGCTGCCGTAAAAACCAATGCCGGCAAACATAAAACACATTAGGCCTAATGTTACGTGATGCTCATCAAACAAAAACATAAGTGAACAACTGACAGCGCCCAGGTAACAAAAGAACCGCATAAAATTTTTCTTGTTGCCTTTATAATCGGCAATAGACGACAGAATGGGGGAGAGTAAAGCAATCACTAAAAACCCAAAAGCCAGCACATAATCTTTAAGCTCGGTGTTTACAAAACGGCGGCCTAAAAAACTTATTCCATCAGGGAAATTAACGGTGCTGGTAACCACCGCATAGTAAGCTGGGAAAAAGGTAGTGGTAATTACCAGATTGTAAACTGAGTTAGCCCAGTCGTACATGGCCCAGCCATTAATAACTTTTTTAGAAGCTGTCTGCATGGTTTTTATTTTAGGAGGAATGAAAGTAATAAATATCAGGCGATATGTTGCAAAAAACAACCCCTGCTTTCAAGGCAGGGGTTAAAATGATTTTCAGAAAATTAATATACCCTATTTAATTGTCTCTGTGTTAACCGGAGTTGCATATCCCAGATTTTTAAAAGGCTCCAACTGGTTATTGGTAAGCTGAATAATAACTGGCGACTTGTTGAAAACAGAATCGGGGATAAAGCCACCCAACAGGAGGAAACTGTTTTCGTATCCTTTGGTCAATTTGGTTTCATCTACCACAAAATTTAAGTTAAACGTGTCACTGATTTTTAATACCTGTACGGATGCGGAAATACTGTCCTGGAAATATTGAATGTCTTTTAAAAAATGGGCCAGGTTTTTTGCATGGGTTTCGGTTACGCCATCTCCTTGGTAATAAACACTGTGGTTTCCATCTAGTTTAAATTCTTTGCCGTAGTTGGAACTGCAACTGGAAATTGCCAGAATTAAAATAGCGGCTGCGAAAAACGGCTGCAAAAATTTCATATTAGCTGTTATAACTTGTTATGCATAATTAATCAAACCACAACAACATTAAAATACCCTCCAATGGGTATATTACGCACTCAAGTAGCCGGTATAAATAAGGATCAGCAGTATGATACCTACAACGATGCGGTAGTATCCCCAAATTTTAAATCCATGCTTTTTTAAGAAGCCTATAAAAAATTTAATGGCCAGCATAGCTACAACAAAGGCTACCACATTGCCAATGGCAAGCTGTTTTATTTCGTTGGATGAAAATCCGCCGTATTCCTTATAGTGCTTCAGCAGTTTATAACCTGTTGCTGCCAGCATAGTGGGTACTGCCAGAAAAAAAGAAAACTCGGCTGCGGCGCTGCGGGTAAGCTTTTGCTGCATACCGCCAATAATGGATGCAGCACTGCGGCTAACACCCGGTATCATAGCAATGCATTGCCATACGCCAATTATAATCGCTTTGAAAAAACTTACATCTTCTTCTTTATCTATCTGTGGATTTTTAAAAACATTATCAATAAACAACAAAACTATACCGCCCAACAGTAAAGACACTGCCACGGTGGTTGAACTCTCAAGCAGCGAATCTATCTTGTCAGAAAATAAAAAACCCAGTATCAAAGCAGGCACCACACCTGCAGCAATTTTTGCGTAAAACTGCCAGATTTTAACCCCGATAGCTATCGGGGGAAAAAATTTGCGCCAGTACAAAACAACTACAGCAAGTATTGCACCCAGCTGAATGGCAATGGTAAACACTTTGCTAAAATCTGTGGAAGTAATGTTAAGCAGTTTTTCGGTGATAATCATATGCCCGGTAGAAGATACCGGCAGAAATTCGGTAAGCCCTTCCACAATGCCAATGACGATGCTTTCTATTGTAGTCATGCAGTTGTTTTACAAAATAAAAAAGCGAAGGTATTAACTTCGCTAATATAAAAAGATGTTTACTGAAATGATTTAATTGGCCTTCGATTTTTTCATGATGGCATAAATCTCAATAATAAATCCGACAATAATGAGGATTGGAGCCACCGTGATACGAGTAGTGCTGTACACATCCGATTCTTTAAATACATTGGGGTCGCTGCTCTTGCCACCAGCCATTAAAAAAAAGCCCAGTGCCAGCACGGCTAAGCCAATCAGCATCCACATGTAATTCTCCTTATCAAATAACGAAGTGCCTGTTTCCTGTTTTTTATTATTGCTCATTTTTTTATTATTGAAGTTGCAAATTAATATAAATCATCCAATTTCATGCGCAGGTATTTAATTACCGAGCGATGTGTGCTGATTACTGTGATACCCAAACCTAAAACAAGGATGAGTAAAAACAGCAGAATCATACTGGTATTATCGTGCAGTGCCTTAAAACTTGGCGCCCTCGACTCAATAAACAAAACGGTAAACCAAACAGCAGTTATCGCAATGGCCGATGCTATGAGGCCGTTAATTAATGCCCTCAAATCAATTGGTCGGGTAATAAACCAGCGGGTGGCACCCACCATTTGCATGGTTTTAATTAAAAAACGATTGCTGTACATGGCCAGTCTGATGGTATTGTCTATTAAAAAAACCACCAACACGGTTAACACAATGGCTGCAATTAAAACGATAAACGCAACTGTTTTTACAAATTTGCTTACCATAGTTATGGTTTCCTCTGGAAATTGAAACTCGTTTATGATTCCCGGAAACTGGGTGAGCAAATCGGTGGAAAGCGCATTCAAACTATCTTTTTGAACATAGTCGGCCTTGATATAAAAGTCAATACTCTCTGGCAATGGATTTTCATCCAAAAATTTCCGCCAAGTAGTATCATTATCGGCATTCCAAATTTTGATGGCCTTTTCTTTGGTAACATACTCCACGTCTTTTACGTAGGGTATGGCTGTTATATAGCGCTGCAGACTATCTATTTTCTTTTTGGGAGCATTGGGATTTAGCCAGGTATGTACCTGAATATTTTCCTTGGCGTAGTCGCCGGTTTTCTGGAGTTTTAAGAAAAACCAACCTACGATTCCAAATAAAAATAAAACCAATGCAATGCCAACTATGGCTAACATATAGGATGGTTTACCACGTTTGCTGCTTGCTTTTCCAAATTGAGCCATAAATCTTTAATGTTAGGGAGTTAGAACTATTTCACTTTTTCAAGCCGGGCAAAAATAAAGGTTTTTAGCTGCTTTGCCGTATTTTTGCCCTCTTCAAAACGATAGTCTTCCTTGTTTATTTTTATAAATGTATAAGAAGAAGAGTGAATGCGGGTTAAATAACTTTTCTTTCACATTTTAAAATAATTAGAAGGCAAATAAAATATTCAATACAGCATGGAATACGATTTTAGAAAAATAGAACAGGACTGGCAGGAAAAGTGGAAAGCAAATAAGGTATATAAAGTTTCCAACGATTCGGCCAAGCCAAAGTATTATGTGTTGGATATGTTTCCTTACCCGAGTGGCGCAGGCCTGCACGTAGGGCATCCGCTGGGTTATATTGCCAGCGATATTTACAGCCGGTATAAAAGATTGAAAGGCTTTAATGTTTTGCACCCAATGGGTTTTGACAGCTTTGGTTTACCGGCTGAGCAGTATGCTTTGGAAACCGGTCAGCACCCGGCAACCACCACCGAAAAAAATATTGCCACTTTTAAAGCACAGTTTGATAAAATTGGTTTTTTTTACGATTGGAAAAGAGAAGTACGCAGCAGCGATC
>JBKJPN010000036.1:0-2861 GCA_046595125.1 Ferruginibacter sp. | reverse complement strand
AACAGCAACATCGGCAGAATAAATGGGGAGCGCTTAATGTTGATTAGAAAAAAAATGCTTATTTCTTTTTTTCTTTTGAATGATTTTCCCATTATTTCATTCGGTGAACATTGGCCGCAGGCCTTGCGTGCAGGAGACTGCCTTGCTGTTGGTGAAAGCTATAGTCTTTTAATTTGTTGCTTCATTTATGCAGGCTATACCATGCTGCGGTCATAGACCGCTTGATTTAGTAGGCACCAGTGACCAACCTTCGGTTGAACACTGGCGTCAGTCGGGGCCCGATAACCAGGTGCAGCTTATAAACGGGTAAGACTTAAGCCCGCTTGACCAGACGGGCAGGGATGCTTTAGTAAATAAGTTGCAATAGAGGAACAGCAACGGCGGCTAAGAGACTGCCTTGCTGTTGGTGAAAGTTATAGGCTTTTAATTTGTTGCTTCATTTATGAAGGCTATACCATACTGCGGTCTCAGAACGGTGGATTTAGTTAACACCAGTGATCAACCTTCGGTTGAACAACAGATATAGTTTTGTTTTTGAACCCAGCAGTTGTACAGCTATTTTTCTTCATTGGCGTCGCACTCTTATACGCTATAACTTTGTTGGGCTTTTATCGAAGCGGATATGCTTCGTGAAGACACGAACCATGGCAGTAGGCACTGGTGACCAACCTTCGGTTGAATACTGGCGTAAGAATACGCCGGTATGGAAGGAAGACTTGCGCCAGTTTGGGAAAACAATACGAAGGAAATAATAATTCGATATTATTGTGAAGATTTATAGCCTATAAAAAAAAGCACATAATGAAACAATATCTTCTGACAGCAATGGTGATCATGGGTACGTTATCGTGCAAGAGCCAGGATAGTACCGAGCTACCAAAAAGTAATGCCAAACCAGGCAGATATCTGGGACACATTTATGTTTCGAAAGTCCTTGTTCCTTCTTATTTTCTCGATGCTTTAGATTCCATTAATCATATGCCGCTTAACATCATGGAAAATGCAGCTTTCGTTGAAAAGAAACAAATACCAGTTAAGCCCGAAAGGGAATTCAAATCATTTTCTGACGATAGACAGGGCTGGTTTATGACTTACATTCATAGATATGGAAAGCCGCATTACCATTTCGTAATCTACATCATGAAAAATAATCGGATCTTCAAAATAACAACAGGAATTGCAGTCAATGTTATTGATGGCCTAAACACCCTTGAACGATTGAAAGGCACCGACCAGATTACCTTCATTAATCTGAAATCAACAACAAATAGTCATAAATTTTGATTGATTTAATCATTTGTTTTTATATGCCGGACACAGGCTGGAATATTTACGAGGCATCAATTCATACTTCGGAAGACTTGTGCCAGCACCGGTCAATAGGGCAAAAGTTAAAGGCTTTTAATTTGTCGCTTCATCTATGTAAGCCGCACCAGACTGCGGTCACAGACCGTCTGGATTTACCCAACACCAGTGGCCAACGTTCGGTTGAACACTGGCGCCAGTAGGGGACGCCAGTATTGGAAATAGACCTCGTATTTAACTTGAAATGTTAGTAACATGAGGCGGAATTACTCCGGTAGAGCTTGTTGGTTTTTTGTCTCCTTTTCATTTCTAATTCATCCAACTCATGGCCAATTATTTTTTAATCTATATTTTTTTTCCTTGACCTGGTGAGGGCATTGAATGTATTGTAGTTTGCGGGTGCGTAGATGTTGGTCCTATTTGTCGCAGAAACTATTATATGTTTAAAATATTGTCGCACAAACTATAAAGAAAGATTATTCTGGCGCAGAAATTTCATTAAACTCAATGGTTTTTGTCGCAGAAATAAAAAAAAGGGGATTTGTCGCAGAAAATAGAATATTTTTGTCGCATAAAATTCAAATATGTCGCAGAAAAAGCAATCTAAAAAACAGGAACTAGATACAATCATAGAGGCTTTATCAGGATTCAGGGAAGGTGCTTCGCTAGAGAAGATACGTACATCCGCAAAACTATCTCTAAGCGACAGAACGCTTCAGAGGCGTTTAAAGTTGCTGATTGAGCAAAACAAAATAACAACAGCCGGAGCACAAAAAACGAGGAAATACAAGCTGGCTCAACAAAGCATCTCCGAGCCAGAGATGCATAGGGAAGCTACGATAGATTCAGCTCCTTTTTCCTTAACGGAAAACAGTCAAAATCTTTTGACCGTAGTAAACATGCCTATAGAACAACGAACTCCGGTTGGGTATAATCGCCAGTTTCTGGAACAATACCAGCCAAATGAAACGAGTTACCTGGACCCAATAGAGTTAAATCGACTGAATCTACTCGGGCAGACAGCAAATATGGACCAACCTGCTGGTACCTATGCCCGGCAAGTTCTTAACCGATTGCTAATAGATCTGTCATGGAATTCCAGCCGCCTGGAAGGGAATTCCTATTCATTATTAGATACACATCGACTATTAGATGAGGGCAAAGCTCCAGCTAACAAAAAAGAATCTGACACACAGATGATCCTGAATCATAAAGACGCCATTGAGTTTTTAGTACAGGATACTGATAATACAGTGGGATTTAACAGATATAGCATTTTAAGTTTACATGCGCTCCTTTCTAATAACCTTTTGCCTGATTCTGCCGCATCGGGAAGATTGCGAACCCATGCTGTGGGAATAGGCAGGTCCGTATATCATCCGCCAGACACACCGCAGTTGATTGAAGAGTTCTTTGAAATGATTCTACAGAAAGCAGATGCGATAACCAACCCGTTTGAGCAAGCATTCTTTACCATGGTACATATCCCCTACCTGCAACCTTTTGATGATGTAAACAAAAGGGTATCCAGGCTGGCTGCCAATATCCCGCTAAAC
>JBKJPN010000133.1:0-16982 GCA_046595125.1 Ferruginibacter sp. | reverse complement strand
GGGTGCTTTTTTCCCGGGTATTTGTGCGGTTGTAACTACAATATCGGCTTTGGCAATACTCTCAGCAATTTTTGCTTTTTGCCGCTGCAGAAAATCTTCGCTTTGCTCAACCGCATAGCCACCGGCTTTGCTGGCATCGGCAGCGCCTTCCACTTCTACAAATTTTGCACCCAGACTCATTACTTCTTCTTTTACTGCAGGACGGGTATCAAAAACTTCCACCACAGCACCCAATCTGCGGCCGGTTGCAATAGCTTGCAAACCTGCAACACCTGCACCTAATATTAATAATTTGGCTGGCGGAATACTACCGGCTGCCGTCATAAACATGGGAAAATATTTGGGAAATAAATTGGCTGCTTGCAACACGGCTTTGTAACCGGCAATGTTTGCCTGACTGCTTAATATATCCATGCTTTGTGCACGGGTAGTGCGTGGCAGCATGTCCATGCTGAAAATGGTTACACCTTTACTGGCAAATACTTTCATTAAATCAACATTGAACAATGGTTGATAAACACCTAAGAGAATTTTAGATTTTAGACCTGCCTGTCCGGCAGGCAGGTTGTCGATTTCGGATTGCTGTGGAGCATTTATCGATAATACAAAATCACTGTTTTGCAAAACGTCATTTCTTGATTTTATTGCTGCTCCTGCTTCGGAATATTTTTCATCATTTGCAAATGCCGATGCTCCGGCATTGGTTTCAACATATACTTCTACATTCCATTTTTTGAGGATTGTAATATGTTCGGGAAGTAAGGATACCCTTGTTTCGGGTGATGGTTCTTTTAGTACGCCAATTATCATAATGCAATTATTGCAACTAAGATAGGGAAAATTCATATGCCGCAAAGACGGGATGACCGAAAGAAATACAAATAAATAAAAAACGGCATTCCGACTTACCGACAAAAGCTAAAATCGCAAAACAAAGTGCTGCGGAATTTTAAAATCCGGGTTGATGAGAACAATGCCGATAAAGAATAAATCAATGGTTAAAGTTACGGATGAATGCTGTTTTATGACTTCCCATGCTGCTTCCATTTCGGAACTCCAGTGTATATCATCAAATATTAATATTGAGGATGCTACTGAATGGTTTAGCAGTCGTTCAAAGTAATTTAACGTTGGCATTTTGCGATGATTACCATCTATAAATGCAAAATCAACTGTTTGCAATTTTGATAACAAAGGATTTAATGTGTTTGTAAAATCACCTTCGGTCAGTTGAATGTTCTTCAATGCCAGTGATTCAAAATTTTGTTTGGCAATGGATGCGATGGAGGATGAACCTTCGCAGGTATGTAAAACTGCCTGTTCATTTCCTGATGCCAGGTAGGCACTGGTTATACCAAAAGATGTACCCAGTTCAAGAATCGAATCAGGTTTATAGTATTTTACCATTCGGTATAAAAGCTGTGCATATTTTTTTGGTTTGAGTGATGAAGCTGCAATATCTTTTACGACACGTTTATTGGTCTTGATGAGCGATGAACCTGCGCCGAAATCTTCCACTTCAATAACAGATTCATCTTGCAATAATGCTTTCCTTTTTTGTTCAATGGATTGATAGCAATCATACGTTGTTTTATCATTCAGCACATGTTTTACAAAATCAAATACAAAGGGAGAATGAATGCCATGGCCTTTTCCGTTGGAGGCAGAAAAATAATATTGTGAATATTTTTTAAAAAGTTGAAATTTTGAATACATGATTATTTCAAAAATACGGAAGGAAAAGGAAGCCTGCCCTTTTTCTTTGCCCGTAAGTATATTAGCACAAGTAAAAGGAGGACAATTCCCTGAGCATACAAATCCCGCCATTCTACGGATTTATAATTAGTCGGCCACGATGAGGGTATATAATCCCGGTACTGACTTGTAATAAAAATAACCAGCCTTTCATATAAAAAACCACAAGATGAAAGGAAGAAAAACAATGTATACAATCTACTTATCCTGACTCTACGGAAAAACAAAAGCAGGCCCAATACAAAAGACAACAGTTGAATGAAGAAAAGCAATCCAAAGTATTTCCCGTCGCCGCTAAACGCATACCATTCGTATGGATTTTGTCCATACCATGCCATAAACAATTCAGTTAAATAAGCAAGAAGAATAACTAAACTGCTCCATGCGGCTAAAATATTGAAGACATACAAAAGATTATACGACGCAGTTTTTAGCTTGCCTTTAAATAAGGTTCCTGCTAACAACAGGACAATTGAAAACTGGTAGATTATCAGGTAAACCCCAACAAAAAAGGGAATGGAGATATAAAAACTAATCAAATTCAATTCCGATACCAGGTTTGAAAAGAATACGAAAACTTATGCTTTACATTTGCTTCAAAATCATGATTGGATTTTAACTGCCAAGCCTTTTCATCAAACTCCGGAAAAAAAGTATCGCCATCAATGGTTGTATGAACCCTGGTTAAATAAATTTTATCAGCCAATACAAATGCCTGTTTGTAAATTTCGCCGCCGCCAATAATGAATGCTTCTTTACAATTTGTTTCCGAAGCTTTTTGTAAAGCATCTTGCAAATCACCTGCAACAATCACACCTTCTGCTTTCCAATCGGATTGCCGGGTAATTACTATATTAAATCTGCCGGGCAGCGGTTTGTTTACCGATTCAAATGTTTTACGCCCCATAATTACCGGCATGCCCCAGGTTGTGTTCTTAAAAAATTTAAGGTCATTAGGTAAATGCCAGAGTAGCTGGTTGTTTTTACCAATGGCGTTGTTTTCTGATGCTGCAACGATTAAACTGATGTTCATGTTATTCTTTTAAACTGCTACTGGAGCTTTAATCGCAGGATGACACTCGTAATTCAGTAACTCAAAATCCTCAAACTTAAAATTAAAAATATCTTTTACTGCCGGGTTAATCTTCATCTGTGGCAATGGAAACGGTGTTCTGCTTAACTGCAATTCGGCCTGCTCAAAATGATTTTTATACAAATGCACATCGCCAAAACAATGTACAAATTCTCCCGGTTCTAAATCACAAACCTGCGCAATCATCATCGTTAACAAAGCGTACGATGCAATATTAAAAGGAACACCCAAAAACACATCTGCGGATCGTTGATAAAGCTGACAGCTCAATTTTCCGTTTGCAACATAAAATTGAAAAAGGCAATGGCAGGGCATCAGTTTCATCTTTGGCAACTCGGGTACATTCCATGCGCTGATGATCATTCGTCTGCTGTCGGGATTATTTTTTATCTGATGAATAAGGTCTTTTACCTGATCTACTTCCAGGCCATCTGCGCCAGCCCAACTACGCCATTGTTTTCCATAAACCGGACCAAGGTCGCCGTTCTCATCTGCCCATTCATCCCATATTTTTACATTGTGTTCTTTTAGGAAATTGATATTAGTATCACCTTGTAAAAACCAAAGCAGCTCGTAAACAATACTTTTAAGATGACATTTTTTAGTGGTCACTAATGGAAAGCCATCTGCCAGATTAAACCGCATCTGGTATCCAAATACACTACGAGTGCCGGTACCTGTGCGGTCGTTTTTATCAACGCCGGTATCAATTATATGTTTAACTAAATCTAGATATTGCTGCATAGCTGCAAAATAAGTTAAAAGTTGAAAGCTGAGAGTTGAAAGTTATTAAGACGTATTGAGAAATTCCCGATTTCAAAAGCTCCAACTATCCACTGTCAACCTTCAACACTCAACTAAGCCGTATCTTTGCGCCGGAGATTTAACTATGAGTACAAAAGGAAAAGTTTTAATGGCCATGAGCGGCGGTATCGACAGTACCGTGGCGGCTTTAATGCTTCATAAGGAAGGTTATGAAGTAGTGGGCATTACTATGAAAACATGGGACTACGCAGCCAGCGTAGGAACCACAGGCAAAAAAGAAACCGGCTGTTGCAATCTTGATAGTTTTAATGATGCAAGGCAGGCAGCAGTGCAGCATGGCTTTCCGCATTTTATTTTAGACATACGGGAAGAGTTTGGCGACTTTGTAATAGAGAATTTTGTGGACGAATATATTGCCGGCCGCACACCCAATCCCTGCGTGATGTGCAATACGCATATCAAATGGCGGGCGCTGCTTAAAAGAGCCGATGCCATGGGTTGCAAATACATTGCCACTGGGCATTACGCACAGGTGCATCAACATACAAACGGCCGATATTTTATAAGCAAAGGAATTGATGATACCAAGGACCAAAGCTATGCTCTGTGGGGATTACAGCAAGACTTGTTGAGCCGCACTTTGCTGCCGCTGGGAACTTATCATAAAAAAGATATTCGCCAGATGGCGCATGATTTTGGCTACCCCGAACTGGCTAAAAAGAACGAGAGTTACGAAATTTGTTTTGTGCCCGATAACGATTACCGCGGTTTTTTAAAACGCAAAGTAGAAGGATTAGAAGAAAGAGTTGCCGGCGGAAATTTCATCGACAAAACCGGAAAAATTCTCGGCCAGCATAAAGGGTATCCTTTTTACACTGTGGGCCAACGAAAAGGGTTGGATATAGCATTGGGCCGCCCTGCCTTCGTAACAGAAATCCTCCCCGAAACCAATACGGTAGTCTTAGGCGAAGAGGTTGATTTAAACCGCAGCGAAATGAAAGTTACCGGCCTCAACTGGTTAAAATACGATGGCATTACCGATGGTTTGGAAGCTGTTACCAAGATTAGATATAAAGATAAAGGTGCATTAAGTAACCTTTACACATACGAAAACGGTATAAATGTGCGTTTTTATGAAGATGTAAAAGGTGTTGCCCCCGGCCAAAGCGCTGTTTTCTACGAAGGAGACGATGTAATTGGCGGAGGAATTATTCAGCGGACGGAGCTGCCTTTTTCGGTTTAATTGTATCTATATTTGTAATATATATAAACTTATGAGAAAGCAATTTCTTTTCTTGGCGTTATTTTCTGCAATTATTTTAAGTGCCTGTAACAAGGACAACGAGATTTACAGTGCCACTACTGTTAATGATTATGCGCCGCAAATCGTAGGAAAATACATTACCTATAATTTAGACTCCACAGTTTTTATAAATTTTGGCACCAAGGATACGGTGAGAAAATACCAGGTTAAACTGGTGGTTGACGCACAGATAACCGATAACCTAAACCGGCCGGCTTTCCGCATCATCCGTTATATACGACCAACTGCTGCTAGTCCCTGGAATGCGGATAATACATTTATGTATGTGCCTACCGAATTCGGGCTGGAGTTTGTTGAGAACAATATGCGGTATTTAAAACTAAAAGGACCGGTACGAGATGGCTTAATCTGGAAAGGCAACAGTTATATCGATACCTACTCTATCAACTCCACTGTAAAATACCTTGCCGATTGGGATTACACCTACGAAAATGTAAATACCGCCGCAACAGTGGGCACTTTTAACCTCGACAGCACTTTAAACGTAAACCAGCGTGACGAAGTGATTGGAAACCCCTCCAATACAAACTCGTACCACGAAATAAATTTTGGCGCCGAAAAATACGCCAAAGGCATAGGCATGGTTTACCGCAATTTTTTACATGTTGAATATCAGCCCCCAACACCCGGCCGTGGCGGTTATAAGCAGGGATATGGTGTGAAGATGACGATGATAGACCATAATTAAATCTAGCAATAAAGAAAATAGAGGCAAGGAACAAGTTTGATAATACGGCGAGTTTCCTGATTTCAAAAAAACCCTCCTTTATTCTATATTTTACCCCTTATTACTTGTGGCTTGTTACCGCCCTCCTACTTCTTCTTGCAAAAAATTACAAAATCTGTTTGCGGAATTTTTTCTACCCCTAGCTGTCTCAGCATAGTCACCAATTGCCCTCTGTGATAGGTTCCATGATTCATTAGATGCATCAACAACTCGTAAACAGGCTGTTTAAATTCTTCTCTTTTTGAATTACGGTAAAAGAAAACATGACGCAATTGCATTTCTGTGGCTCCACCCACCCACTCTCTCCAATACATTGATTGCTGATTTACAAGTACGGTTAACTCTGCAAAACTTCCAGTAAAATCTTCTCCCGGAACGGTTATTTTTTCTTCCAGTTTGAGGCGTTGCCACCAGATGGCTTCGGCGTTCCACATGTGAATAATTGTTTTTTTTAAAGACGAAAAGCTGCTTGTAAGTTCCTGATTTACCTGTTCTTCAGATAATTTACCAATACACTCAAATATTTGCTGATTGGCCCAGATTGTATAAGCGGCAGATTGTCGTAGAAGATGCTTCATGGTTTTTCTTACATTTACTGTCAAATTTAACCAAAGCATTTTTCTCATTCATTATTAATTCTCAACAATGCTCCAAAAGAAAATACCATTTAGCGGATTTAGTTCTGTAGCGATACACGGCGGTCACCAGGCAGACTCTAACAATGCACACCTCACTCCTATTTATGCCAGCAGCACTTACATTTTTGATGATGCCGAGCAAGGCATGCGGCGTTTTAATGGCGAGGAAAAAGGTTATATCTACAGCCGTTGGGGTAATCCCACTATCAGCGAAGCAGAAGAAAAAATTGCAGCCCTAGAGAGTTTTGGCATTGCCGGAGAAAATGGAAACCCGCTGGAATTAAAAGCCATTTTACATAGCAGTGGTATGGCAGCCTTGAGTACTTTGATGATAGGCACTTTAAAAGCAGGTGATAAAATTTTAACGCATTACTCGCTATATGGTGGCACGCAAGAACTGGTTGAAAAAGTTTTACCGCCGCTGGGCATTGAAGCAATTATCGTTGATTTGAGGGATTTGGAGAAAGCTGCCGAAGCGATGAACGCCGACGACAGCATTAAAATGTTATACTTGGAAACCCCCGCCAATCCTACCATTCAGTGTGTTGACATTGGCGAATTAACCAGGCTGGCAAAAAACAATAACCTGTTAGTTGCCGTTGACAATACATTTGCGACACCTTATCTGCAGCAGCCGTTTTTGTATGGAGTTGATTATGTTTTTCATAGTACCACCAAATTTTTGAACGGTCATGGTACCGCAATAGGTGGAGCTTTGCTTGGCAGAGATGTAAGTTTTATGAGTGGCCACATCACCAAAATACACCGGCTTTTAGGCGGCAACAGTAATCCGTTTGATGCGTATTTATTAACGCAGGGAATGAAAACGCTGGAGGTGAGAATGGAGCGTCATTGCCACAATGCTATGGAAGTTGCTTCGTTTTTAGAGCAGCATCCAGCAGTAAGTAAAGTCAATTACCTGGGACTGGCATCGCACCCCGATTTTAATACAGCTTCCCGACAAATGCGGCACCCCGGTGCCATGCTAAGTTTCGAAATGAAAGACGGATTGGAAGCTGCAAAACTTTTTATTAATAAACTGCAGATGTGCATCCGAGCAGTTTCATTAGGCACCTGCGATACGCTGCTTTGCCACCCAGCCACTATGACCCACCACGGTGTTCCCAAAGAAAAACGTGCGCATTATGGTATTACAGATGGATTGATACGTATGAGTGTGGGTATTGAAAATGTGCAGGATATTATTTTAGACCTAGAACAGGCGTTAGTTGAATTAAGAATTAAAAATTAAAGTAGATGTGCATAAAAATACGCAGGGCTGTAAAAGAAGATTGTACAAGAATGATGGAATTGATACAGGAATTGGCAGAGTATGAAAAAGAACCCGAAGCTGTGACAGTTGCCTTTGATCATTTTGTTGACTGTGGCTTTGGTGAAAATCCAGTGTGGTGGGCTTATGTTGCCGAGGCTGATGGTAAAGTGGAAGGGTTTGCTCTATGGTACATCCGCTACAGCACCTGGAAAGGCACCCGCCTGTATCTGGAAGACTTACTGGTTACTGAAAAAATGCGTGGACAAGGCGTTGGTAAGCTATTGTTTGATAAATTGATAGAAGAATGCAAAGAAAAACAATACAGCGGAATGATGTGGCAGGTATTAGATTGGAATGAACCGGCAATTAATTTTTATAAAAAATATCCGGAGGTTGTTATTGATAATGGATGGCTTAACTGCTCAATTAATTTTTAAAACCTACTAATAAGAATATTAACTTTAGTGAACAATGATACTGGTGAAATACTATATGCGACTTTCAATATTCTTGGTCATGATATTGGGATTAGTATTTGTCGCCTGTCAAAAAGAACTTAGCTTAGAAAATGGCGGCCTATATCAAATACCTGATAACGATTTCAATACTAAGATTGCAGCATCTGTTTCCGGATTTGTAACAGACAATAATAATGCTCCGCTACCTGGTGCAAGGGTTGAGTTTGGAGGCGCAGCAGTACTTACAGATAGTTATGGGTATTTTGAATTTAAAGATAAAAAAGTAGTGCAAAATGCAGCTGTGGTTAAAATTGAAAAGTCTGGATTTTCTACTTTGGTAAAAACTTTTATTGCAGTTAAAGACCAAGCTGGATTTTTTAGAATTAAATTAATAGGAAAACAAATTACAGGAGTTGTCAATTCTACAACCGGTGGCATTGTTAACGCTGGCAGTAATGTAGCTATTAATTTTCCGGCCGATGCATTTGTAAATGCGAATACAGGCAGCAATTATAACGGCTCCGTAAACGTTGCTGTCAATTGGATAAACCCTACATCGTATGAACTACAAAAATTAATGCCCGGCGATTTACGAGGGCTTGATAGTGCCGGAAATCTAAAACATCTTACAACCTACGGAATGCTTTCTGTTGAAATGACAGGATCTGCCGGTGAGAAACTACAGTTGGGTAACAATAAAAAGGCATCGGTTAGCAGCATGATACCTGCTTCTATAATAAGTTATGCTCCTGCTTCAATTCCGCTTTGGCATTTTGATGAAACCGTGGGTTTGTGGAAGGAAGAAGGATTTGCTGTTAAAAACGGCAACAATTATATTGGTGAGGTTTCTCATTTTTCCACCTGGAATTATGATGTACCGGCAAATAGTGTAATTATTAGTGGTACACTAACTGGTTTAAAGAGCATTCCTATTAGTAATGCATTGATAAAAATATCACAGGTTGCCAATCCCAATAGTTTTTCATTGGTTTATACCAATACCGCAGGCTATTTTAGAATGGCAGTAAGGCAAAATTCTAATTTAAAAATGGAAGTTTTAGGTGAATCCAATTGTAATACGGCTATTTATTCAAAACTAATAACCAGCACAAACCAAACTATTTCATTGGGCATTTTATCGATTAATGTTACTGCCGATATAGCTTACGTTCATGGCGCAGTTAAGGATTGTAATAATGCTGCTGTTAGCAATGGATTTGTACTAGCAATAAAAGACAACCTGTTTTATAGGTATCCCCTAGTGAACGGCGGTATCTTTGGCTTTTCAACACTTTTATGTAACGGTACCGGCAGCATACAACTGATTGCTCAAAATGAGTCCACACAACAACAAGGCTCTACATCTACAATAACGATAGTTACTGGCGATAATATAATTGGTAATATACTGGCCTGTGGATTATCTACTGCAGAATTTGTGCATTTCTCAATTGATGGTGTTCCCGGTACTTTTGATGCCCCGGTTGATACTGTTTGGCAGCCTCAAATCAATATTTTTCATGTTGTTGGACGAAGAAAACTTCCAATTGTAGAAAATTTCAGTGCTGGGTTTGATACTACCGGTATACAATTGGGTAGTTTGCAGAATTTGATCGGTTGCTCGGGAACTTTATTACCAGGGCCCAGCTATGTTCCCTCACCGGTAATGGTTCAAATAACGGAATTTGGCAGTATTGGACAGTATGTTAGTGGCAATTTTTCCGGCAATATTCAGTATGTCAATCCTCCCAATACTGTTTATCACATTGATTTTAGTTTTAGAGTTAGAAGAACTCAATAGTACTCAGATACTATACCGAAAATGCTTTCTGCCAAAAACAGGGAGCTTTTTTTATTCCCTTTAAACTACGCCTGCATTTTCGTAAATTTGCGGCTCTATAAGCTGAATAAAGCTTTACAGTACAAGAGTGCGACGCCTCCCGATAGCTATAGGGAGAACCTGAAAAGGAAAAAGCCGGGCTCCAAAAAAAATAACAAAACAAAATCTCCCCGTCCCCCCTTTAGGGGATGGGGGCAAATATTATGGCAGATAAAATAAGAATGAACAACGGGAAACTGACTGTTTCCGACAATCCAATCATCCCTTTTATTGAAGGCGACGGTATAGGTCCAGAAATTTGGGCAGTTGCCCGGCAGGTTTTTGATACCGCTGTGGAGAAAGCCTATGGCGGCAAACGCAAAATTGAGTGGAAGGAAATACTGGCCGGTGAAAAAGCGTTTAAACAAACAGGCGAATGGTTGCCGGCCGTAACGCTGCAGGCTGCAAAAGATTATATTGTTTCTATAAAAGGACCGTTAACTACGCCCATTGGTGGCGGCATACGTTCGCTAAATGTGGCCATGCGCCAGGAACTTGACTTGTTTGCCTGTGTGAGGCCGGTTAAATGGTTTAAGGGTGTGCCTTCGCCAGTTTTGCGGCCCGAAGATGTGGACATGACAATCTTTAGAGAAAATACCGAAGATATTTATGCAGGGATTGAGTGGATGGCTGGCACCCCAGAAGCCACCAAATTCGAAAAATTTTTACTGGAAGAAATGGGCGTAACCAGCGTACGTTTTCCCGGTGATTCCAGCTATGGTGTAAAGCCGGTTTCTTCGCAAGGAACTAAACGATTGGTGAGAGCTGCTATTGAACATGCGTTGGAACACAGGTTGCCTTCAGTTACATTGGTACACAAAGGCAATATCATGAAATTTACCGAAGGTGGTTTTAAAACCTGGGGTTACGAAGTTGCCCGTCAGGAATTTGGCGATAAAACCTTTACCTGGGCCGAATGGGATGAACTGAAAAAAGAACATGGTGAGGCACACGCAAATGAAGTGCAACGCAAAGCCTTGCATGAAGGAAAATTGTTGGTTAAAGATGTAATTGCCGATAATTTTTTACAACAAATATTAATTGCACCAAAAGATTACTCAGTAGTTGCCACATTGAATTTGAACGGCGATTATATTTCCGATGCCCTTGCTGCCGAAGTTGGCGGTATTGGTATTGCACCCGGCGCAAACATCAACTACAACACCGGTTACGCCGTGTTTGAAGCCACCCATGGCACTGCACCAAAGTTTGCCGGTACCGATAGTATGAACCCATCTTCCATTATTTTAAGCGGCTGTATGATGCTGGAATATATGGGCTGGAAAGAAGCTGCTGATTTAATTACATCTGCTTTGCAGGCAGCTATCATGCGTAAAAGAGTTACCATTGATTTTTATAACCTGATGAGCGGTGCTACACTTTTAAAAACTAGTGAGTTTGGAAATGAGATCATCAAAGATATGGGCGTAGTAACAGGCGAGGGCATGTTGAAGAAAAGTTCGAGTCTGTAACACCTGTACAAATAAAATTTAAATACTTTCGTAAAAAATAAAAGAGAACCATGGCAAAAATTAAAGTAGCAAATCCTGTAGTTGAGTTAGACGGCGATGAAATGACCCGTATCATCTGGAAATTTATTAAAGACAAACTGATACTTCCTTATATGGATGTTGATATCCAGTATTTTGATTTGGGAATGGAATATCGTGATGAAACCAACGACCAGGTTACTATTGATGCAGCCAATGCCATCAAAGCATGCGGCGTGGGTATTAAATGTGCTACCATTACACCCGATGAAGACCGTGTGGTAGAATTTAAGTTAAAGCAAATGTGGAAGAGTCCGAACGGTACCATCCGTAACATACTTGACGGCACTGTTTTCCGTGAGCCAATTGTAATGCAGAATGTACCTCGTTTGGTTACTAACTGGACAGCACCGATCATTGTTGGCCGTCATGCTTTTGGCGACCAGTACCGTGCTACGGATACTTTAATAAAAGGCAAGGGAAAATTAACCATGACCTTTACACCAGAAGATGGTGGAGAAGCTCAGGTGTTTGAAGTGTATAATTTTAAAGGCGATGGCGTTGCTATGAGCATGTATAATACTGATGAAAGTATTACCGGTTTTGCACGTAGCTGTTTTAATATGGCACTGAGCAAAGGATGGCCTTTATATCTTTCTACAAAAAACACAATCCTTAAAAAATACGATGGTCGTTTTAAAGATATTTTTGAAGATATCTACCAAAAAGAATTTAAAGCAAAATATGCCGAAGCCGGCATTACTTATGAGCATCGCTTGATTGATGACATGGTTGCCAGCGCCTTAAAATGGAACGGTAATTTTGTATGGGCTTGTAAAAATTATGATGGTGATGTGCAGAGCGACACGGTAGCACAGGGATTTGGTTCATTGGGTTTAATGACTTCTGTTTTAATTACCCCCGATGGAAAAACCATGGAAGCCGAAGCTGCCCATGGTACCGTAACCCGCCACTACAGGGAACATCAGAAGGGTAAACCAACTTCAACAAACCCAATTGCCTCCATTTTTGCGTGGACAAGAGGCCTTGCCTTCCGCGGCAAACTGGATAATAACCTGCCGCTGATTGATTTTTGTAATGCGCTGGAAGCGGTTTGTATTGAAACCGTAGAAAGTGGAAAGATGACCAAGGACCTCGCAGTTTGCATACATGGCAACAAAGTAAGCCACGGCGACCACTATATGTACACCGAGGAATTTTTAGATGCCATTGATGAGAATTTGAAAAAGAAAATGAGTTAATATTTATTGAAAAAATGTAATTAATTTTAGTTTACAAAGTAAAACGTCTTGTAATTTTGCAAGACGTTTTTTATATTCATTAGTTTATGACCGCTAGCATTCTCATTGTCATTTGCACTTTAATGTTAATCGCTTATGTTTTTGATCTCACCTCATCAAAAACTAGGATTCCTTCGGTTATTCTCTTGTTGTTACTTGGCTGGTCGGTAAGGCAATTATCCGAATCCTTACGGATTCCAATTCCCGATCTTTCGCCAGTATTACCCTTCATTGGTACTATTGGTTTGTTATTAATTGTACTGGAAGGCTCGCTGGAACTCGAGCTGAATATTTCGAAAAAAGAAATCATAAAGAAATCGGTAATCACCGCTTTGATACCTATGCTTGCGCTTTCATTTTTACTTGCATTTGGTTTTCAATATACATTGCCCAACATTTCATTTCGCAATGCACTTACCAACGCCATACCGCTTTGTGTAATCAGCAGTTCCATTGCCATTCCAAGTGTGCGGTACTTAAGCAAACGTAGCAAGGAGTTTATCACATATGAAAGCAGCCTGTCAGATATTTTCGGAATCATTTTTTTTAATTTTGTTGCGTTGAATAGTTTAAACCAATCCAATTCGGTTTGGGAATCTGTTTTAATGTTACTCTTGATGATTGTTGTTTCTTTTGTTGCAACGGCTTTACTTTCCTGGGTATTGAGTAAAATTGATCATCATATTAAATTTGTTCCGATAATTCTTTTAATCATACTGGTGTATGGTATTGCCAAATACTTTCATATGCCTGCACTTATTTTCATCATGATATTTGGTTTGTTTTTAGGCAATCTAGATGAACTGAAAAGTATTAAATGGATAAGCATTTTAAAACCCGATGAGTTAAATAAAGAGGTTCAAAAGTTTAAAGATTTAAATATTGAGGCCACATTTATTGTACGTTCCATGTTCTTCATCATGTTTGGTTTTGAACTGGAAAAAACCGAAATACTTAACCCCGCTACTTTTGGCTGGGCTATTGGCATTGTAGGTGTTACATTACTGGTACGGGCTATTCAATTTAAAATTCTAAAATTAGACATAATGCCCATGTTGTTTATTGTACCACGCGGGTTAATTAATATCTTGCTTTTTTTATCCATAGTACCTGCACAAAATATTCCGCTGGTAAACAAATCTCTTATCACACAAATTATTTTACTCTCTGCTTTTATTATGATGACCGGCCTGATGTTATCCCGAAAAAAAGAAGATAACTTAGCAAAAAAAGAAAAAGATGACTTTGCAGGAGCAAGTATCAAATGACCCGTTACATGGCAAAACCCTCGAAATGATTGTTACTCATTTAGTGGATATGTATGGATGGGAGGAATTAGGAAACATAATCCGTATCAATTGTTTCCGTGATAATCCAAGTATTAAATCAAGTTTGAAATTTTTACGCAAAACGCCCTGGGCCAGAACGAAAGTGGAAGCGCTTTACCTAAACGGCTGATAAAATTAGAATTCACTATATTGTAACACAAATAATTTTATGGAAATACAAGATACCCGCTTGGCGGTTTTAATAGATGCAGACAATGTACCCTACAGCAATGTTAGAGGGATGATGGAAGAAATAGCTAAGTACGGCACACCAACGTTCCGGCGTATTTACGGCGACTGGACCAGGCCAACTGTAAGCGGCTGGAAAAATGTGTTATTGGAAAATGCCATTACCCCAATTCAACAATACAGCTATACCACTGGTAAAAACAGCAGCGATAGTGCATTGATTATTGATGCCATGGACATTTTATACTCAGGTAAAGTAGACGGTTTTTGCATTGTAAGCAGCGACAGCGATTTTACAAGACTCGCTTTGCGCCTTAGGGAAGCTGGCATGAAAGTATTTGGCATTGGGCAAAAAAAAACGCCCAATCCTTTTATTGTTGCCTGCGACAAATTCATTTACATGGAAATTATACCCGTGATTGAAGATGAGCGCACTACTGCAGCTAGAACAAAAAAAGCTAAACCAGCACAAAAAGCATCCGTTGATAAAGTGAACAGGGAAACATTGAAACTAATGGGGCAAACCGTAAATGATTTGGCAGATGAGAATGGCTGGGCATTTTTAGGCGATGTGGGAAACCTGATTATGAAAAAGCAGCCCAACTTTGATCCAAGAAATTATGGCTTCCAAAAACTAACTCCGTTGTTCAAATCGTTACCCCAGTTTGAAATTGATAAGAGAGAGACTGATAAAGCGGGGATTAAGTTGGTGTATATAAGGAATAAGGAATAACTTTTTAAAACAACCCAGTCTGTATTGGTAAAAATTAATGAATGAAATACGTTTTGATTTTCTCGTTGCTTTTATTTGAATTATCGTGTAATTCGAAGGAAGACACAAAAGATGAAATCACAATGCTTCAGCCAGATGGCGGACTAACGAAGGAAGCCATTGCCATAAAGGCGGCAATCACGGAAGTTGAGTCAAAGTTTCTTGAAACTGCAGGAGAAATAAAAAAATCTTTACAGATTGATGGAATGGAAGTGATTAAAATTTCTATGAAAGATTATCTTATTGAAGAAAAAAAATCGCAGGAAGTAAATTTTGCCAACTACATAAAATACCTAGATCGATTTAAAAATACCAAGAGCCCTTTGAACAATCCCGCTACAAGAACCGAAAGCCAGGCCAAGCACAACGCGGTTATATCCTATTTAAACCAACTGATAAAAAAAGCATCGGCAACTGATAAAGTATATAAAGTGGTTTATCATTTAAATGCAGTTACTACCGCTCATACATTCAACCAATTAAAGACTACTTATCTTGGAGAAAATTATAATAAACTGTCTGTAAGTTATCTGCATCTAAAATCTTTGTATTAAACACATTTAATGCAGAGGAATGACAATCTGAAAAAAAGTTACCCTATCATTAGGCTTTATCTACCCGTTTGGTTCCACTATACAACTCATATTCCAGTAACCGGCAATCAATTTTGCTAGTATAAAATTCAATTCGTTTATTAGGTTTTAACCCAATCTTTTTTGCGAGTTCTAAATTACCGGTAAAAATATATCCAAAATAGCCTTTACATTTTTTCTTTAAAAAATCTCCAAGTCGTTTGTAAGTAATTTCTAGTTCCGCTTCCACACCAAGCCTGTCGCCATATTCAGGATTAAAGTATACAATGCCGCTTTCCCCTTCGGTCCCGATAGCTATCGGGATGACGGATTCTTCAAAATCGCAAACAGCAAACTCAATATATTCTTCAACACCAGCAATACCAGCATTTACTTTTGAAATGTTTACGGCGTCTTCGCTAATATCAGTTGCAAAAATTTTCAGTCCCTCAACTTCTGTAACTTGTTTCTCCAGTTTACTGAATTCATCCATATAAAACTTTTCATCGTACCCTACTAGGTGCATGAACGCATAATTAAATCTTAACAAACCAGGTTTGCGACTGGTTGCCAGTAAAGCCGCTTCAATAGCAACCGTACCCGAGCCACACATAGGGTTTATAAAAATAGATTTTCTGTCCCACTTTGTTGCAAGCAAAGTAGCTGCTGCCAAAGACTCCAGCATAGGTGCCTTACCGGGAATTTTCCGATACCCATGTTTGGATAAGGTTTCGCCGGACGTATCTATAAATATTTCGGCCAACGATTCTTTCCAATATAAGTGAATGACTGTCTTGTCCAGCATGGGGCCCGAGTCGGGTCTTTCACCAGTTTTGTTACGGAACCTATCAACAATAGCATCTTTTACTTTTACATTGGCAAACAAAGAATTGTTGATGGTATCATTGCTCACATTGCTGCTGATGGAAAAATAACCATCCACCGTCATCACATCTTCCCAAGGAAAATCGAGGAGTACTTTGTAAAGATCATCTGCATTATCAGCCTTAAATTCCTGCAAAGAAAATAACACCTGGCTGGCGCAGCGTAGGTTTAAATTCAGTTTAATGCAATCCTGCAAAGTTCCTTTCAGTTCTACACCGGTTTTAAAGATACGTTCGGGTTTAAAACCTAATGCTGCAACTTCTAATTGAAGCCAGGGAGATAAACGGTTGCTACAGGTAATAATGATGCGGCTTGTTGTTTCAAAAATTTGCATGGGGCAAAGGTACATGTTGAAAGGTGAGGAAAGCAGGCTAAGAGGGAAAAGGAGAAAATGAGTTGAATGAGTTATCGTAATTTTTCCTTCTTTTCTCTTTCGGTCTCTTAGCCAAAAACTTATAACTTTGCCACATGCCAACAATCAGTAACCGCGGCCTGCAAATGCCTGCATCTCCCATCAGAAAATTAGTTCCTTA
>JBKJPN010000119.1:0-6167 GCA_046595125.1 Ferruginibacter sp. | reverse complement strand
TTACCGCCAAAGGATTGGATTCATCGGCCAGGTTATGGAGTAATTATAAAACCGATTATGCACCCATTGTAAATTTTGCCAAAGAAATAAATGCGCCTTTTATTGCTACCAATATCCCCAGGCGCTATGCATCGCTGGTTTCAAAAAAAGGGTTTGAAGCGCTAGATACTTTATCAGCTTTAGAAAAAACATGGATAGCGCCTTTGCCCATGGATTACGATTCTACCCTGCCCGGTTATATAAAAATGGTAGAAATGATGGGCGGACATGGTGGTGCCAATATGCCCAAGGCGCAGGCAACTAAAGATGCTACCATGGCTTATTTTATTTTGCAGCATTTTAGACCTGGCTCCTTGTTTATTCATTACAACGGCGCTTTTCATTCTGATAATTTTGATGGTATTAATTGGTACTTAAAAAGTAAGCAGCCCACGCTTAAATATGCAACTATCAGTACTGTATCACAAAAAAACATAAAAGAACTGCTGGCCGAAAACAAAGGCAAGGCCGATTTTATTATTTGTGTAGACGAGGATATGACGAATACTTATTAACATGTAAGGAACCTAAAAGTACCCAAAAACCAACGTCCATATATTATTGTATGCAATGTTGACTTGTATGATAACAACAAGATGCCACGGATAATTCCAACAATATTGCGGCAGAGGAAATAACAAACATCATTATTAACGCCGGCTTCAGTTGTGAGGAACTGCTATGAAAACAGGACATGCGAAAAAAAATCTCCAGCTTTGCAATTTGTATTTAGGTTTTCGTATACCTTTATTTTTCATTAAAAATTAAATATGAAAACAGTTTTTACAATTTTAGCTTTTTTATCTATCTCATTAGCTGGCCTGGCACAGGGCAGCAATACCAAGGATTATGATGAATTAATGAGAAAATCACGTAGTGCTCGTACCATAAGTACCATAATGGTTTCTACCGGACCAGTAATTGCCGCAGGCGGAATAGGCACTCTAATTTATGGCCTAATACAAAATGAAATAGGCGATGAGACTTATTATTATGATGCCAACGGAAACTATATTTCAACAGGTAAGAAAAAATATACTACAGAAATAGTAGTAGGAGCTGCTGGCGCACTGGTTGGAATAGGGGTTGCTTTGGGCAGTATCGCATTCTCCAATAAGGCCAGCGATTACAAACGAGATGCAAGAAGATTAAAATTAAAAACTTCGAGAGATAATATTATTATCCCCGGGTTAAACAACAGTCTTGCAAGTACACGCCAATACAAACTTTCGTTGATTGTGCCGTTAGGCGGCAGATAACAAAACATGTTTAATTACAGAGCCTGCCAGATTAACAAAATGGCAGGCTCTTTAATTATTTATTACTTATTTCTTCGTTGGGTAATGTTGAATTTTTTGATCTAATTCCGTAATCTTCCCATCTACAATTTTTAAATCATCAACTATAGCTATCGTCTCCGTTTTGCCGGCTTTGTCGGTCGTTGTTTCATCATACCATAAAGTAACCCACTGGTCTTTTTTATCGCTAGATATTACAGATTCCCAATCATACATTTTTATACTTACGCTACTTACTCCAGCTTTTCCGGCCGCAAAAAAAGTTTTAAGACTGTCCTTTGAAAATTTTTGGCGGAACCCGTCAAAACGAACATCAACACTATCGGCAAATGCAACCATACAGGCTTCCATGTCGCCCGTTTCCCATGCCTTTAAAGATTTCAATACAGTTACTACATGTTGCTGATCGCCGGGTTGCCAGTTTTTGTACGGCTTATCTAATGTGTAGGCATAATCATATTTAACATCGGACGAACTGGCTGCAGCTTTACTATCAGCCTTATCTCCATTGTTGTTACAACTGATTGCAAAAAATGCAATGCAACTAAATAGCATTAATCTTTTCATTTTTAAATGATTTATTTGATGAATAATAAATACTTGCGGCAGAGAAAGCAAATAGAAATATAATGGGGTTAGCATTATCCCGAAAAGATAGGCATTAGAATTTTAATAAGCAAGCTTATCAAAAAAATAAACTTACACCGATGATACCCATACCAAAGGATAGTATTACATATTGCGGCGATACTGGCCACCCACTGCATACAGGGCATTGGTAATTTGCCCAAGTGAACAGTACTTCACCGTTTCCATCAGCTCTGCAAAAAGATTTTCATTATTAACGGCAGCCAGTTGCAACCGTTTTAACATGGCAGCACTGTTTGCTTCATGGCGTTTGTGAAAGGCCTGCAAAGCATTTATCTGAAATTCTTTTTCTTCAGTCGTTGACCTAATAACTTCGGTTGGTAAAATAGTGGGACTTCCTTTTTTATTTAAGAAAGTATTTACACCAACAATTGGGTACTCACCGGTATGTTTTAACGTTTCGTAGTACAAACTTTCTTCCTGAATTTTATTACGTTGATACATCCGTTCCATAGCGCCTAATACACCGCCACGTTCTGTAAGGCGATTGAACTCGGCCATCACGGCTTCCTCCACAATATCCGTAAGCTCTTCAATTAAGAAAGCACCTTGGTTGGGATTTTCATTTTTGGCTGTACCCAGTTCTCGGTTAATAATTAACTGTATGGCCATGGCACGTCGCACACTTTCTTCGGTAGGAGTTGTAATGGCTTCATCGTATGCGTTGGTATGCAAAGAATTGCAATTATCGTAAATAGCATACAGCGCCTGCAGCGTTGTGCGGATATCATTAAAATCAATTTCCTGTGCATGTAAACTGCGACCAGAAGTTTGGATATGATATTTTAATTTTTGCGAACGGCTGTTAGCTTTGTATTTATTCTTCATGGCTTTAGCCCAGATGCGGCGGGCAACACGGCCTATCACACTGTACTCTGGATCCATACCGTTGCTGAAAAAGAAAGACAGGTTAGGCGCAAAATCATCAATGTTCATTCCACGGCTTAAATAATACTCCACATAAGTAAAACCGTTTGACAACGTGAATGCCAATTGTGTAATTGGATTAGCTCCAGCTTCGGCAATATGATAACCGCTGATACTTACGCTGTAAAAATTTTGTACCGAGTTTGTAATGAAATACTCTTGCACATCACCCATCAGTTTCAAAGCAAACTCGGTAGAGAAGATACAGGTGTTTTGTGCCTGGTCTTCCTTTAAAATATCGGCCTGCACAGTTCCCCTTACAGTTGCTAATGCTTTTGCCTTTATCGTTTCATATACTTCTGCTGGTAAAACATCTTTACCACTTAAGCCGAGCAGGCGTAATCCCAAACCATCATTTCCTTGGGGAAGCGCACCCTGCAAATCTCCTTTTACCGGCACAATTTCAATCCCATCTGTACCCACATATTTAGGAAGGCCTTCAACAGCGTACATTGCTTCAATCTTCTTATTTACTTCTTCCTTTAAATTATTTTCAACAATGTATTTTTCGCATTGCTGATCAATAGCAGCGTTCATAAAAAATGCCAACAGCATGGGGGCCGGACCATTGATGGTCATGCTCACCGACGTTTTTGGATCGCACAAATCAAAACCACTATATAATTTTTTTGCATCGTCAACCGTAGCGATACTTACGCCGCTATTACCAACTTTGCCATAAATATCGGGGCGGTGACCAGGGTCTTCACCATATAAAGTAACGCTGTCAAACGCAGTGCTGAGACGCTTTGCAGGCTGCCCAACACTCACATAATGGAAACGCCTGTTGGTTCTTTCGGGTCCGCCTTCGCCGGCAAACATTCTGGTAGGATCTTCTCCTTCCCTCTTCAAAGGGAACACACCGGCAGTGAATGGAAATTCGCCGGGCACATTTTCCTGCAACTGCCATTTTAAAATATCGCCCCAGTCTTTATACTTTGGTAAGATGACTTTTGAAAGCACTGTACCCGACAAGCTTTTATAAGTAAGCGGTTGCTTAATTACTTTATCTCTTACTTTAAATTCGTAAAATTCTTTTTTGTATCGCTCAATTACATCCGGCCAGCCTTCAATTAGCTTTTTGCATTCCGGATGAAGTGCTGCGTTCAAATCGCTGCCCAATGAAATTACCTTTGATTCAAACTCATCGCCCAGTTTTTCTTTTATTAAATCTGTAGTTCCTTTTAATTGGTAAAGTTGAGATGCGATTTTTGATTGCTCAATCACCCACGAATCATAGTCGGCAATAGTTTCAGCAATCTCACTCAGGTATCTTACCCTTTTAGGTGGTATAATAGTTGACTGACTGAAGGTTTCCTGCGTGTGTTTGTGATGCTCAATTTCTCCATGAAACTTAACGCCAGTTTTTTCGGCAATTTTTTCCATCAGCCTTTCAAACAATTCATTTACACCGGCATCATTAAATTGCGAAGCAATGGTTCCCACAATCGGCAACTCTTCATCTTTGGCACTAAATAAAGTGTGATTGCGTTTGTACTGTTTGCGTACATCATGCAATGCGTCTAGTGCCCCTGCTTTATCAAATTTATTTAAACAGATAACATCGGCATAGTCGAGCATGTTTATTTTTTCCAGTTGCGATGGTGCTCCGTATTCGGGCGTCATCACATACATGCTAATATCTACATAATCTAAAATAGAGGCGTCGCTTTGTCCAACACCAGCACTTTCTAAAATAATCAAATCATAGTTTGCTGCCTTGCAGATATCAATCGCTTCCTGCACATATTCACTCAGTGCCTTATCACTTTCTCTTGTTGCCAGGCTACGCATATAAGCTCGTGGAGATGAGATTGAATTCATTCTGATACGATCACCCAGCAAAGCGCCACCGGTTTTTTTCTTGGAAGGATCAACAGAAATTACAGCGATTGTTTTATCAGCATATGCGTTTAAAAACCTGCGAACGATTTCATCTGTAACGCTACTCTTGCCTGCACCGCCTGTACCGGTAAAACCTAGTACAGGGATCTTCTTATTAGATTTTTGCTGTCCGTTTGTTGGCGCTAATCCATTTTCTGCATTGGTTATTTCCCTGGCAATTTTTCTAACATCATGTACTTCTCCCAAAGTCATTGGTGTTTTATATTCACCGCTTCCATTCAGGTTATAGTCGCAGGTTTTTACCACGTCTTCAATCATTCCTTCCAACCCCATCTTTCTTCCGTCATCAGGGCTGTAAATTCTGGTGATCCCGTAATTGTGTAATTCTTCAATTTCAGAAGGAAGAATGGTTCCACCACCGCCGCCGAATATTTTTATGTGCCCACAACCATTTTCATTCAGCAGGTCTTTCATGTATTTAAAAAACTCAACGTGCCCTCCCTGGTAACTGGTAATGGCAATACCTTGTACATCTTCTTCAATAGCACATTCTACAATCTCAGCAACACTGCGGTTATGTCCCAAGTGAATAATCTCGGCGCCCTTGGCCTGCATGATGCGGCGCATGATATTAATGGCAGCATCGTGCCCGTCAAAAAGGGCGGCTGCAGTTACGATTCGTACTTTATTCTGTAGTGTGAAACTCATTGCACAAAAATACAACTAAAGCTATGTAAAAATGAATGGCAGGCTGATTTTACCTTATATGATTCAGTTCCTCGTTTTTTTGAGTTTTGAAATATCCAAAACAGCACCGGCCGAAATGTTTACACTCCGGTAATCAATGAAGCGCCGGCTGACAAGTGCTGAAAAACCAATTTGTATTTCAAGCTGTAAACCAGGTATTTTTTTAAAGCCAAAATTATTAATTATAGCCGGCTCCCAAAATGTTCGGGCCGATGCGGTCAGTCCATCGAGCAAATAACCATCCTGCTCTGCTGATGTATAATTGGTTTTTATGGAATGATACCAAAGCACGATAAATCGGGAAGCAAATGAACTGGTAAAATACTTACCCGACCTGAGCTGCAACGCCGGCTGAATAAATAATTTTGTTACACCTGCCTGGTGATAACGGCTATAATAAACATTCCCCGCATTTTTGCCATCATCATCAAAACTAAATCTGCCGAAACCAAGGCCTCCTATTAATTGGATAAATAATTTACTGCTTTCGTTAAAAGCAGTAAAGAATCCGCCGCCAATTTCTGTCATGCTGCGTTTGTAACGAATTGAATTACTGTCTCTGTAGGCAGCTTGAATATTGGTGCTGGTTTTTTCGTAACGATTGGTTTGATTTACCAACAGTAACCAATGTTTTTTTACAGCATAGGCAGCTTGTAAGTCGAA
>JBKJPN010000050.1:0-23665 GCA_046595125.1 Ferruginibacter sp. | reverse complement strand
AACCGGCGAATCAATTGAAACTGCTTTAAAGTTGTTATCGAAATTAGACAATGTACACACCCCCGTTGTTGGCAAAGCCGACCGTGAAAGCGAACGCCTACCATTAATTGACCCGTTTTTTGCACTAACGCCAAACCAGTAAGTGGTAGCGCTGTTTAAACCATCTATCAAATAATTTAAACTTGTTGTATTACCAATAATGGCCATGGTATCGGATTTCAACTGCCAAACATCGTAAGAAATGGCTCCGGTTATTGCCGCCCAACTCAGTTGTGCAAATCCCTCACAGGGTATTGTAGCCGTAACCAGCGGCTGACCAATTACTCGAAAATCGTAGTCGCTCACATCAAAAAAAATCGATGAATTCCTGCTTACCCTTATCAAATAATTATTGCTTACTGTTGCTGGTACAACCCAGCTATACGATCGTGCAGTTGCGGCAACGGCAGCATTTATCAGGTTCCAAGATGTACCGTCAAAATATTCAATGGTAAATGTATTGGCATCATCGCCATCAGCATTCCAGCGTATAAATTCTGTTTCGCCCGGTACCAGTGTTTCGCCGCCAAAAGGATATTCAACGGTTACGCCATTCATGTCTATTTGATAAGTAACTATATATTCTTGCGGCCCTTGCGGCACTGCAAAAGCAGTCACATTCAAATCATAATTTCCTGCTATCGGGTTATCAATAACTACCTGCTCTATATTATTTATGTGATCGGCACCCTGTGCAGCATTGTTATTTACGCCGGCAGGACTGGCATTTAATATCAGCGGCAGATGTGTTACCGGTCCGGGTGCAGTAACGGTAAGATCAAGGTCATTAATTAATGTAGATGCTGCATTAGCAGCGGCGGCAGGATCAGCCCAGTACAACATTACTTTCAGCCGTCGGGCACCAACGGGCACAGTAATTGTATTTAATGAAGGCGTTGCAGAGCTGATAAAGAACCGATTATTTTCTATTGTTTCGGCAGCTCTTCTGGCATTTAGATTACCAAAACCAAAAGTATAATCTGGCCCGGGGTTACCTAAGTCTTCGGCAGTGTTACAAAGTATGGCTTTTATTAAAGCTGCTTTAGGTACCGCTCCAAAATTAGATTTCCGATACTGTTCATTTAATGTTGTTATAGCACCCGCAACCACTGGACCGGACATACTAGTACCACTATTGTTTCCATAGGTATTAAAATGCCGGGTTGATAAAACATTGACACCATTGGCAACAATCTCCGGTTTTATCCGTCCATCGTTAACTGGGCCACGGCTGCTGAAGTTTGCAATTGAATAATCGGCCTGGTTCATTGCTCCAACTGTTAAAACATTTTTTGCACACTGATAACCTGTTTTGATGGTTGCAAATGCATTGGGAAAAGGTGCACAGGTATATGTTCCATCGTTTCCTGCCGAAAAAACATGCAATACATTTTCGTAGGTTTTCATCTGGGCATCGGTGTAATTGCTGATAACATCGTACACACCGTTTCCCGGACAAGCATCATCTGCTGCAGTATAGGAATTATTGGTTGCAATCATATTGTAGTCGGCAACGTATTGTGGTGTATTGGTAATGATATCGCTCAACCACTGGTTTACGATGGTTGCCCGTGGAGCCATTCCTTTATTTTTTGGATCCAAAATACCTGCACCGGCAACGGTACCCGTAACATGTATACCATGAAAACTGATTGGGAATGGCACACGGCTGATAACCCTACCACTAAAATCGGTGTGCGCTGTTGATGTTTCAGAATTATCACCAATGCCAACTGTAATTCCCTTTCCGCTGAGGTTGCGGCCCAATGGAGATAATAAACTACTTACCCCATGCAAGGCTGTACTTTTATAATTTAAAGTTTTATCAACGAGCGATTGGAGGTTTACCGCCGTTACAAAAGGTAAAGCGGTAACGGCATCAATTTTATTTATATCTGCTTGAATATAGATAACACCAGTGGTCGTAAATTTTGTTGCAACAACAACAGCCCCGATTTTATCTATTTCTTTTATTAATGTTGATTTATCAAATGCAGTAAAATAACTGATTGCAAAATAATGTGGCCCCTCTTTGCTATTGGTTTCCTTGTAGGTTGTAATGGCTGGATCTGTTTTATAAATCGCAGGAAGCTGATTGACAGATATGATATTGAATTTATCAGCCACCGAAAAATCGAACTCCTTCTTTACAACTGCCCAATAAGCATTACCGGGCAGATAGGTTTCCAATTTCAGTCCGGCTGTTTGTAAATTTCGCTTCGTTTCCAACGTAGGTAATTCGGAAAACTGCACCAACAAATAATATTCATTATTAAATAAAGATGTCTGTATTTTATCTTTTTGAAATTGTTTGTTTTGGATATTATTGCCAGTAATAAAATCGCCCGTTACAAACTTAACTGGCACCTCCGCAGTTTGTGCAAACGCTACTCCACAGCTAAAAAACAGAATTATAAAAAAGCAGGTTGAATAGAAATTTTTCATTTAATTAAATGGCATTGGATGTTTGGTTCAAAATGTCTTGTCTTCAAAAATATAAATAAAATCGCTGATAAGACTTACTGTTAACGATTTTGCGGCTTCAATATTGCCATTTTAAACAGAAAACGGCCCCTTTTTGTATTCGCCTTATCTTTGCCGCCCTGATGAATCTGGATATGTTGACGAAAGGATATTTGAATGACAGCCGCTGTTTTACCATAGTGGACAGGATTACTGCGTCCCAACCTCAGCAAATTCAACTAAAAGGACTTAACGGCAGTGCAGCCCCATTCATCGTTTCGGCTGTTTTTAACCATGATTCCGCATCGCAGCTAAATCATTTAATTATTTTACGGGATGCTGAAGAAGCAGCCTATTTTCATAATACGCTGGAGAATATTACCAGTGCGCTAAACCTTTTTTATTTTCCATCTTCCTTTAAAAATAAAAAGAATTACCGGCTGCTAAATGCCAGCCATGTAATGCTTCGGACCGAATGTCTTACCCGTTTTTCCAATCCTATGGGTGAGCGGGTTGGTGCAATTGTTACCTACCCCGAGGCTCTTTTTGAAAAAGTGGTACTACCCAAAACACTTTCGGCCAATATCATTTCCATCAAACAAGGTGAAACCATCGACCCTGTAAGCATTTACGAAAAGTTTGTTGGCTACGGTTTTACCCGTACCGATTTTGTGTACGAGCCGGGGCAGTTTGCCGTACGTGGAGGGATTTTAGATATCTACTCTTTCGGTAACGAAAAACCTTATCGGGTTGAATTATTTGGCAACGAAGTTGACAGCATAAGAATATTTGATCCTGAAACGCAGTTAAGCGAAAGAAAATTATTGCAGGTGAGTATCATCCCCAATGTAGAGACGCTCCCGATGGCTATCGGGAGCGACTCTGGTGATAAAGTTTCCATCATGGAATTTTTACCGGAGAATACAATTGTTTGGAGTGAAGATTGGGATTTTATAAAAGAAAAAATTGAGCAGCAGGAGGAAGACCTTGATATTTTTTTACAATTACTAGAGGATAATCCTGTTAGCAGCGCTGCATTAGATGAAGAAGATAATTATCAATCTAAAACCGAAGTATGCGAAATTGATTTTTTAAAGGCCCAAACACTTGAAGAAGAAATAAAGCAAAGACATATTATTGAGTTTGGGAGCAAAGCCTATTTCTCAACCGCCGGTGAAATAAATTTCAATACAAAAGAGCAACCCGCCTTTAACCGCAATTTTGAATTGCTGATTAAGAATTTAAAAGAATACCAAGAGAAGCAATACGGAATTTATTTATTTGCCGAAAACCCAAAACAGCTGGAAAGGTTGCATGTAATCTTTACAGACCTAAAAGCAGAGATTGATATAATTCCAATCCCAACTTCTATACACGAAGGGTTTATTGATGATGATTTGAAGGTAGTTTGTTATACTGACCACCAGATATTTCAACGCTATCATAAATACAAAGTAAAACAGGCGTTCAGCAAAAACAAAGCTCTTACTTTAAAAATGCTAAGGGAACTGCAACCCGGCGATTATGTTACGCATATTGACCATGGTGTGGGCGTGTACAGTGGCTTACAAAAGATTGAAGCCAACGGCCGCATGCAGGAAGCAGTGCGTATTCAATATAAAGATGGTGACCTGTTGTATGTAAATATTTCTTCGCTACATAAGATTGGAAAGTACAGTGGCAAAGAAGGCACGGTGCCCAAAATGAATAAATTGGGTAGCGATGTTTGGAACAAATTAAAAGACAAAACCAAGAAGCAGGTAAAAGATATTGCGACCGACCTGATAAAATTATACGCTCAAAGAAAAAGCCAGGAAGGTTTTGCCCATGCACCGGATAATTATATGCAGACCGAGTTGGAAGCCAGTTTTATTTATGAAGACACGCCCGACCAAGGCAAGGCTACCGAAGATGTAAAACGTGATATGGAAAAACCATCACCGATGGACCGGTTGGTTTGTGGCGATGTTGGTTTTGGAAAAACGGAGATTGCCATACGTGCCGCTTTCAAAAGTGTTTGCGATGGCAAACAGGCTGCAGTACTGGTTCCAACAACCATTCTTGCTTATCAGCATTTTAAAACTTTTGGTGACAGGCTGAAAGATTTTCCAGTAACGGTTGATTTTATCAATCGTTTTAAATCGGCCAAAGAAAAAAGGGAGACGATGGAAAAAGTGGCCGATGGAAAAATTGATATCATCATCGGCACACATGCTTTACTAAACAAAAACGTAAAGTTTAAAGACCTCGGCATTATGATTATTGATGAGGAACAGAAATTTGGTGTGGCCGCAAAAGAAAAATTAAAACAACTGCGTACAACGGTTGATTCGTTAACACTCACTGCCACTCCTATTCCACGTACGTTGCAATTTAGTTTGATGGGTGCAAGAGATTTAAGCATCATCAACACGCCGCCACCCAACCGGCAACCTATACAAACCGAAGTAATGGTTTTTAATGAAGATGCCATCCGTGATATTATTTATTACGAAACCGAAAGAGGCGGACAGGTTTTCTTTATACACAACCGGGTAAAGGGTTTGGCCGAGATGAAAGGATTGATACAAGGACTTTGTCCCGACTTAAGTATTGCCTACGCACACGGACAAATGGATGGTGATGACTTGGAAGACACCATCCTTGATTTTATGGATAAAAAATATGATGTGCTAGTTTGCACCAACATTGTAGAAAGCGGCGTAGATATTCCAAACGTAAATACCATTATAATAAACAGCGCCCATCAATTTGGTTTAAGCGACTTGCACCAATTAAGAGGAAGAGTTGGCCGCAGTAATAAAAAAGCATTTTGTTATTTATTTGCGCCGCCTATGAGTACCTTACCTGCCGACAGTCGCAAACGATTAAGTACACTTGAACAATACAGCGAACTGGGCAGCGGTTTTCAAATTGCCATGAGAGATCTAGACATACGCGGCGCAGGAAATATGCTGGGTGGCGAGCAAAGTGGTTTTATTGCCGAGATAGGTTTTGAAATGTACCAGAAAATTTTAGACGAAGCCATCCGTGAATTAAAACGTACCGAGTTTAAAGATTTGTTTAAAGCCGAAATACAAAAGCAGGATGATTTTGTTACCGACTGCAGTATTGATACCGATCTGGAAATTTTAATTCCGGATGCGTATGTAGAAAGCATCACCGAAAGATTATCGCTCTACAGCCGATTAGATAATTGCGAAACTGATGAAGACCTCACTTCATTCCACAAAGAAATGACCGACCGCTTTGGCCCAATACCCAACCAGGTGGAAGATTTATTTACCACCGTGCGCTGTCGTAAAATTGCTGTGGAGCTTGGTTTCGAAAAAATGTTCCTGAAAAACGAAACACTCAAATGTTTTTTTGTAAGCAACCCCGACTCACCTTATTTTCAAAGCGAAACATTTAACGGGATACTGCAGTTTTTACAAACCGGCACCAACAAAGGCAAACTAAAACAGGTTGGTAAAAATGGTATTTTAGTTGTAGAGAGTATAAAAACCATGAGTGAGTTGTTTGATTTTATTGATAAGATGAAAAAGAGCATTACAAAACCTACCGTATCAGCATAAAACTTCCTTTCACATCAATCTGCCGTCCTCGGTAATCGGTACCGCTTGCTATAGCAACATAAACAGCACTGTTTTGTTTTTTACCATTCCAGGTACCATCCCAGCCGTTGGAAAAATCTTTTGTATAAAAAACCTGCTGTCCCAGCCGGTTAAATATTCGCAAATACCCGTGCTGTTTTATCCCAATGGGCAAGGCATGGTAAAGATCATTTTTAGCATCTCCATTGGGTGTAAAAGCATTGGGTAAATAAATTTCAGGTGCTTGATAAACCTGAATGTTTATATCGTCGAAACTCTCACAACCTAGCGCTGTATAGGCTCTTACAGTATACGTATAAATTTGAGATCCGGTTAGTATTGCTACCGGATTTGCAATAGTTGGATTACTTAGTCCTGTTGCCGGTATCCATTCATAATTAATGCCACCACTTGCTTGCAATTGTAGTGGTTGCCCCGATGCAACTGTTGTATCATTACCTGCAAATGCGTTGGTACTATTAATGATAATATTTTTTTGAAGACTGCTGTTACAACCGTTTGCAGTTGTGGCTACTAATTTAACCGGGTAAGTTCCAGTAGCATTATATACATACAGCGTATCTTTTGATGCAGACATGCCACCGTCTCCAAAAGTCCATTTCCAATCTACAACATTGTTAGAATTATCTACAGCTGAAAAACTAACTGGCGTTTTGCTACAGGCATCACTAAAGCTGAATGCGATATTTGGTCCTGGTTGAATTACAAAAGATTTAGAGACTGTATCACTCACACATCCTGCATTACTGGTTGCAACAAGTTGTATGGTATGAGGCCCCACTACAAAGTTACTTTGCGGATTTTGCAGCGTACTAAATTCAGCCGCATTTTCAACCCAGCTCCATTTATTGATTATACCTACCGTTACCATAGACGAGTCGGAAAACATAACGGGCACGCCGTTACACAGCGGAGCACCATAGCCAAAATTGGCAATGGGTTTACTGCCAATTTGTACAACTTGTGTGTTAGTGGCTTCGCAACCATCGGCTCCAATTACCCTTTGCAAAACTGTAAAATTTCCTGCCGAAGTATATGTATGTACTGGATTCAAGTTTACTGAATCGATGGGGCTTCCATCGCCAAAATCCCAGTAAAATTTGGTAATCGGCGTAAAAGAAATAGTAGAATCGTAAAAAGTAATCTCTTCGTTGATACATCTTTTTTGACCGGTACTGAAACGATATGCAGGATTCAAGGCTGTTTTAAATTTCTGTAGGTTATTTTCTGAGCCGGTACTGCCTGTAAATCCCCAAAACACCAGTGGGTCGCCAGCAAAAACATCGGTTACAAAATCCTTAACCGTTGTTAATCGTAAGTTGCCATCAATATATGCTGATAAAGTTTTTGTTGCCGGCTCCCATTTAATTCGCAAAGAATGCCAAACGCCGTCTTCAATATTATCGTTGCCATTTATGGCAGAAACAGGGCCTGCAATATTATTACTGCTGCTGTGATTTAGATTGCCATTTAACTGAAAGGCAATGTGGTCATACGAAGGGTCATTGTCATTTCCATTCTGATAGGTATCAATAGTTACACCCACAGCCGGCGTAATCCCATCATAGCCCAAACCGCCACCGCTGGAGCCCACGCTTGTACTTACCGGTTGCAACACAAATGCAATCCCGTCGGCACCGGGACTATTATTGCTTCCCAATAAAACATCAAAATTAAAATCGAATGGTTGATTGAGGTTGATTTTAATATTATTCCAAACCGAGCCGCCCAGCCAGTTTACCGCCTGAGTTAATGTATATTCATTGCAAGCATCTTTTGTAGCATTACCATTCAGTGTATATTGGGCTTTTGCTGTTTGAAAGGAAAAGCAAAACAGTGAAATAACAAAAAATTTAATGACAGACATGGGCCTCAATTTAAGACAAATACACAAGAAGCTAAAACGATTATACTGTTAATCCCTTTTCATCACAATCTTCTCATTCATATCCGCCATTACCTGTTTTTTAAAATCAATCAGCTTGGTATAATCAGCTGCTTTTATTACCCTATCTTTTATCTGCAGTAAGGTATAGCTGCTCAACGTGCGGCTGGTCGCATCCCAGCTATAAGTGCAGGTATATTCGGCAAAAGAAAATTTGCTGGTTTTGTTTTTAGGCATGGTTTCCAGGTTGTAGCCTGCAGGGAATTTATACACAGTGGTATCAATAGATTGATACGGATTGGTAAAATAATAATCTCTCATTCGTTTTTCAGCATCCGGAATTTCTTCCTCAAATACAGGATATAAG
Organism: Ferruginibacter sp.; assembly: GCA_046595125.1. GTDB lineage: Bacteria > Bacteroidota > Bacteroidia > Chitinophagales > Chitinophagaceae > Ferruginibacter. The sequence goes on along the minus strand of JBKJPN010000050.1, from coordinate 15,297 downwards.
CGTGTTTCAAAAAACAGCTTGTTACCAGCCTTAAAGGAATAAATTTTTTCGTACTGCATGTTACCGTTAATCAGGTAAGGGTTGTCTTTACCTTTGGCGTTGCTAATCTCCAGCACATCGGGATGCTTCCATTCCCTGTTCGAAATAAAAAATTTACGTTTTTCATCTTCTTTCAAATCGTGAAAACGCATGAGCCAATTATCTCTGGCAGCACCTAGTAAATTAAATTTCATATTTACTTTGGCGCCTCCGTCTTCATCAACCTCAATAAGAGTGGTCATGCTTTGGGTATTGTCTTTGTAATTACTTACCGGCGTGTTTACCAGTACGCCGCCACTAGCAGTTACCATCATCGCTTTGCGGTTCTCAGTCCAGGGACCAAGCTGGGCAAAAGGCAGCGTGGTACTGGTACATTCCAGCCAAATGGTATCTTTTTGCTGTGGAATATTTAGGATAGCATGATTAAAATAATTAGCCGAAAAATCATCATACACTTCCCTAGGCATCATGCTGCCTTGTATAATAACCAAGTTAGATTTTACACCCGCAGCATCCAACGCCGATTTTAAATAATTGCTCAGCGCCTTGCAGTCGCCATATTTTTTATCATCAACAAAACTGGCCGGGAAAGGCCGTAAACCACCTATGCCCAATTGAATACTCACGTAACGCATATTGCGTTGCATATAGTTGTATAATATTTCGGCTTTCTCTCTGTCGGAGTTTGCATTTTTTACCATCTGCTGATAAAACTGCTTTTTATCTTCGGACAGTGCAGTTGTTTTGGCATACAGATTATCAATCCAGGCGCCAAAATTTTTCCAGCTTGTCATATCGCCATCATAATCTTCCAACTGAAATTTATTAGGCCCCAATAAAACTGTTGGCTCATAAGAAAACGGCGAGCCACTGTGTTTTTCCAGCTTGTAGGCTTTCACATTGTTTTGCTGCCAAGTGAACACATCTTTGCTGCCTTCTTTGGTTAGCTTAGGTTGTTGGTTGGTATTAGCCAGCTTGTATCGCACTCCCAAATCGGTGGGCACTTCTACCTCATAAACCGAATGCTGTATCGATTGCCAGGGCGATTGCATATTATACCCCGGTAAAACAAAAATGCCTTTAAATTTTACGCTGTAATTAAACTCTACCGTTACCGGATACGATGGAGCGCTTACATCGAAATAAGTTATTTTACCATCGGGCACCAATTCATCTCCATATTTTCCGGTTGTCATATCTTTTTTTGACCAGCTATTTTTTTTAATACCCATGATATCGTACAGTTTAATTTCTGCATCGTCGAGTACTTCAAATTTATCTGATGTTTGCATGAAGCGAAGAAACCCTTTGGCTCGCTCATTGAGTAAAGTAAATACCTGGTGTACTTCGTACCGAGCGGAATTTTTATCTTTTACAATAACCTTGATACTTTCTTCCCGTATCACCATATCAGCATCGGTACGCAATGAGTCTGGTATGGAAAACGCCGAATAGATATTGAGTTGTGCTTTAACTGACACAAACAGAAAGGTAAACAGCAATAAGGTACTTAGTTTTTTCATCTGGTTAAATTGCCGGAATTTTGTAATGAAAATTAGCAATTTTATCTAATACTATATCAGTTTTCAAAATCGGGAACAAAAAAAGGCCATTCACCTAAGTGAATGGCCTTAATAATTTAAAGACTTTAGATTACCAGGCTTTTTTAGCCACACCGTTTTTAACGGCTTCCAGTGCGGTTGCTTCGCTAAGCATGGTGGTCATCTTGTTTCCTTTTCCGTCGTTTCCCTGGGCCATGTAGCCACCACGAGAAGTTTTGGTTATTACTGCATCCTGCATTGGAACGTTTTTTTCCTTTGTTTTCATGCAATAGGCTGTTAACATTTTTGACATTTTAATAAATTTATGGTTAGTAAATATGGGTTGAAGTAGTAAACTTCATAGTACAAGCTACTGAAAATATCGGTTTTTACAAAAACTCCCCGTTGAACTCAGCTTACACACAACTTGAGTTACTCACATTTGTACTGCTTGATTTATACGAAGTTTACACGTAAACAAGACGGTTTAAAGCGCATAATTACCCTTATGCTACAGTATTTGCAATTCGCAAACCCTTTACCCTTATAGCTTTATAGTCGAAATCGGCATTTTGATGCTTAAAGCCGCATTTTAGAGGCGACTAAAAAATCCGGGTGTTTTATATCCGGATTTAGTGTTAATATATATTAATAAATTTCTTAAAAAAATATTACTTTTAGCTTGAAAATGCTCTTTTTTACACGTCAATCTTAGCATATTTAGCATGGGTTTCAATGAATTCCCGGCGTGGCGGAACCTCATCTCCCATCAACATACTGAACACACGGTCGGCTTCTGCAGAACTTTCAATGGTAACTTGTTTTAAAGTACGAGTTGCCGGGTTCATCGTTGTTTCCCATAGTTGCTCAGCGTTCATCTCTCCCAAACCTTTATAACGTTGCGTGTTTACACTGTCGTCTTTTCCTTGTCCAAATTGCTTAATTAAAACCTTACGTTCTTCATCGTTCCAAGCGTAGGCCTGTTCTTTTCCTTTCTTAACGAGATATAATGGAGGTTGTGCGATGTATACGTAACCCTGCTCAACCAGTTCTTTCATATAACGGAAGATGAAGGTTAAAATCAGCGTGGCGATATGGCTACCATCCACATCGGCATCCGTCATAATGATAAGCTTGTGATAGCGCAGTTTAGATAAGTCCAATGCTTTAGGATCTTCTGGCGTTCCTATTTTTACCCCCAATGCAGTGAACATATTGCGTATCTCCTCATTATCGTAAATTTTATGTTCCATGGCTTTCTCTACGTTCAATATCTTACCACGTAACGGAAGAATTGCTTGATATGATCTGTCACGGCCTTGCTTGGCTGTTCCACCCGCCGAGTCTCCCTCCACAAGGTATAGTTCGCAACGGTTTGGATCCTTATCACTGCAATCGGCCAGTTTACCGGGCAGTCCGCCACCGGTTAGTACACTTTTACGCTGCACCATTTCCCGGGCTTTTTTGGCCGCTGCCCTTGCCTGTGCGGCAAGTATTACTTTTTGAATGATTGTCTTGGCATCTTTTGGATTCTCTTCGAGGTAGGCAGAAAGAACCCTGCTTAAGGTAGAATCAACCACGCCCATCACTTCATTATTACCCAGCTTGGTTTTTGTTTGTCCTTCAAACTGAGGCTCGGGTACTTTCACCGAAATGATAGCGCTCAATCCTTCACGAAAATCATCACCTTCAATCTCTACCTTGGCTTTTTCGAACATACCTTCTTTTTCGCCGTAGCTTTTAAACACACGGGTAATAGAACGACGGAAGCCAGCCACGTGCGTACCTCCTTCAATGGTATTGATATTATTTACATAGCTAAACAGGTGTTCCTGATAGCCGGTATTATAAATCATGGCCACTTCCACCATCACGTTACTGCTTTCATCATGACTATCACAATAAATAACTGTTGGTAAAAGCGGGTTTCGGTTTGCATTCTTATCCAGCATTTCTACAAATTCCACAATACCACCTTCGCTGTAAAATGTTTTTGAGTAAGTAGAACCATCTTCTTCCTTCTCTCTTAAATCATGAATATGGATGGTAATCCTTCGGTTAAGGAAAGAAAGCTCACGTAAGCGGGCTTCCAATATTTCACGATTGTAGGTACTGGTAATAAAAATTGTTGTATCGGGCCAAAACTGAACCCGGGTACCATGTGTATCTGATTTCCCTATTTCCCTTACTGCATATTGCGGTACACCAATCGCATACTCTTGTTCGAATTTTTTTCCATCACGGTTTACTTCTACATGCAATTTGCTACTCAAGGCATTCACACAACTTACACCTACACCATGCAAACCACCGGAAACCTTGTAAGAATCCTTATCAAATTTACCACCGGCGTGTAACACCGTCATTACCACTTCCAATGCACTGCGGTTTTCCTTGGTATGCATACCAGTTGGAATACCACGGCCATCATCTTCCACGGTGATGGAATTATCTTCGTTAATGATTACGGTAATGTTTTTGCAATGGCCAGCAAGGGCTTCATCAATGGAGTTATCAACTACCTCATATACCAAGTGATGCAGCCCCTTTACACCGATGTCGCCGATGTACATGGCGGGGCGTTTACGAACCGCTTCTAAACCTTCTAAAACTTGGATACTGTCTGCGCCATAACCTGTATTGGCGGGGGTAGGAACTACTGCTTCTTCTGTACTCATATTGTGGTGCTAAATCACTGTTTAATTTGTAAAATTTTTGCCGATAGCTATCGGCACGCAAATGTACGAAAAATAAGGCGTTTAAGGCAATAATCAGGGGTTTATTTTGGGATGGTTTTATACAGGGATATCCACAATATTTTGAGGCTGAATTCTGGGAAATTTGTTATGTTTTTGAACCTTTTTGTTTTCTCCTATTTTCAGCCCCATGGGGGCTCCAGTTTGGTAGAAAACCACATCGTTATAATAGTATTTGAGCCCCATAGAGGCGGCAGTTTAAAAATCCATTAACCATATTGTTTGTATTAACACAAAATGTCGCCCCGACGGGGCTCTGTATGCTCTCCTATTCAGTTCTACCAAAATGCCAGCCCGATGGGCTTTTGCAAACGCTTACTAAGTGCGAACAATTTCCAATGTTTAAACGTTAATTCTTTATTCGTACCTTTGTACAGCAATTTTTAAATGGATCAATTAACCGACATATTAGCAATAGCACATCGACAGCCTCTTTTACAGGAGGATTTGGATGTTTTGTTGCATGTTGACCGTACCGTACCGGGCTCGGTACAATACTCTATTAAACGCTACCGCAAGCAGCCACAATGGAGTATTGATGATACCGGTATATTGATTTACCATGTTGAAAAAAATAACCCCGCAGCGAATCGCTTAGAACTGAAATTTTGTGTGAGTGGCAATGTGTACTGTCGGCAAAAGCAAACCGAGTGCGATTATTGTAAATTTAATACCAGTAAAAGCTGTGTTGAAAAAGTGGATAGTGTTGATGTGGTTAGCTTTAGTTTTAAGCCCAATTATCTTACACAGTTTACAAATAACAGCACCGATACAGGTTTAACTGAGGATGTACTCGCCTTCAGACACAAAACATCATTTAGTAAGCAATTGCCTTTATGTGGTAAGACAAGAACTGCCATTGAAGCATTGTTAAATCATACTTACACCGATACAAGAGAAAATATCTTCATCAATGCACAAACACAAATTCTTTTGTTGTACAGCATGGATTGTATGTTGGGCGATGATAAAGAAACCGAATTCACTTGCAAGTTTCTACAAAATGCAGAGGACCGGGAGAAGATTATTAAAGCACGTGAAGTTTTACTGCAACATATTGGCGAACCCATTACCATCAAGGCCTTAAGCCGTAAAGTTGCCATTAACGAATGTTATTTAAAGAAAGGTTTTAAAGAAATTTTCGGTACTACCATTTTCGATTTTTATCAAAGTCAACGAATGGAGCATGCTAAATATTTGTTGTACGAAAAAGGTCTTAGTGTAACAGAAGTTTCAATGTTGCTCGGCTATTCTTCCATATCTCATTTTTCTACGGCGTTTAAAAAACACACGGGCATCAAGCCTTGTGAGTTGTTGCTACGTTAGTTTTCCCCTTAGCGTAAATGCTTTTCCCGATTCGGCAATCATTTTTATTTGTTTGTACGCAGTTTTGCAACACAAAAAATATAAAAATGGACAAAAGAATCAATATTTCAATTTTATTTCTCGGATTAAGTTTATCGATAACTGCGCAGAGTATCACAACGATGCAAAAAGACAGCTCCGAACCTCAACACAAATATTTACCCGATGTAACAGTAGTTGGGCGTTACAGCAAAAGCGATATTCAGCAAATGCCCGAAATTGTGGGCACATCAATTTACGCTGGTAAGAAAAATGCACTCATTGTTATAGATAATGTAAAGGGCAATATAGTTAGTAATACCATGCGACAGGTGGTTGCCAAAGTGCCTGGCATTCATATTTGGGAAAGCGATGGAAGCGGCATCCAGATTGGGATTGCGGCAAGAGGATTAAGCCCAAACCGCAGCTGGGAATTTAATGTGCGCCAGAACGGCTATGATATTGCAGCCGATCCTTTTGGTTATCCCGAAGCTTATTATAATCCGCAGATGCAGGCTGTACAGCGTATTGAGATTGTACGTGGCCAGGGCGCTTTACAATACGGTCCGCAGTTTGGCGGATTGGTAAACTATATACTACGCAACGGCAGCGAAATCAACAAAAAATTTGACCCGATAGCTATCGGGTTTGAAACGCAGCAAACTGTTGGCAGCAATGGTTTATTTAACAGTTACAACGCTGTTGGTGGTAAGACTGAAAAATATCATTACTATGGGTTTTTCGATCACCGCAATGCCAATGGGTACAGGCAAAACAGTAAGTTCTTTACCAATTCGGGTTTTGGAACCTTTACTTATAAGATTAATAAAAAATTATCAATTACAACTGAGCTGATGCGCTCTCATATCCGCAGTCAGCAGCCGGGTGGATTATCAGATGTACAAATTGAACAGGATGTGAAACCGAGTTACCGCAGCCGTAACTGGTTTGATATTACCTGGACCACCGCAGCCCTAATTGCAAACTATGAATTTAATGATCACGCAAGAATGAATGTAAAAGCATTTGGTATTTTTGGCGACAGGAACAGTGTTGGTTATTTTCCATCAGGCGGAATTGTAGTGGCAGATACCATCAACAGAACAACCAACCAGTACAATGCCAGGAATGTAAATTTGGACAATTACCGCAATGCTGGGTTGGAAGCACGTTTCATTACCGATTACAATCTTTTTAATGGTAAGCAAACTTTATCTGCCGGTGTTCGTTTTTACAAAGGCACCACTTATCGATATGCTGCCGATGGCAAAGGCACCACAGGGAGTGATTATAATATGACATTATCTGATGGGCAATGGACACGTGATATTGATTTTAAAACGACCAACGTAGCAGCATTCGCCGAAAATATTTTCAGAGTTTCTAAAAACTTTTTAATTATTCCCGGCATCAGGCATGAGTATATTACTGGCAATGCCAATGGTAGAAACGGGTACAGCGGCAGCATGCCCATTATCTTACAGAATCAAACAAAATCAAGAGGATTTATTTTGGCTGGTATAGGCGCCGAATACCACACCAGCAGCAAAACAGAAATTTACGGCAACATTACACAGGCATACAGGCCCGTGCAGTTTGCTGACTTAACTGCACCACCAACAACTGATGTAATTGATCAGGATTTGAAAGATGCAAAAGGTTACAATGTTGATCTGGGTTATCGCGGTAAAGTAAAAAGCTGGTTATTTTTTGATGCCAGTTTCTTTTTTCTGAAATACAATAACCGCATTGGCTCTATTGTGCAACAACGCATCGATGGCAGCTTTTATAATTACAGAACAAACGTTGGAAACAGCAGCAGCAAAGGTTTTGAAGGCCTGGTGGAGTTTAGTCCGGTAAAAGCATTCAGCAATAAGATTAATAAGGCTGATGTAAGTTTGTTTGTCTCTTATGCGTACACCAATGCTGCATATGGCAATTTAAAAGTAATCACCAAAAACAGCAGCAACCAGTTGGTAGAAACCAATCTGAAAAATAAAAAAGTAGAGAATGCACCGGAAAATATTTTAAGAACCGGTCTGACTATTTCTTACAACAATCTCTCTTTAACAGGCCAGTTAAGTTATGTTGATGAATCTTATGCCGATGCAAACAATACAGTTACGCCAACAGCAAATGCGCAAAACGGATTGATTCCTTCTTATGCAGTTACCGATTTAACGGCAGTGTACAAATTCAGTGACAGGCTTAACATTAAAGCAGGAATCAATAATATAACCAACGAAAAATATTTCACCCGCCGTGCAGGTGGCTATCCCGGTCCCGGTGCTTTACCTGCAGATGGACGAACATTTTTTGTTTCTGTGGGAGCAAAATTCTAAATTCAATTGTATTTCTTAAACGAAGCCAGCTCATTATGAAATGAGCTGGCTTCTGTTTTTTTGGGGGGTTGTGCTTATTTTATTGCAATTATCTTTATCTATATGTGGTCAGAGATAATTGGTCTTTTCAAAGGATAAACAATTGCAACTGGTTTTTGTATTGAACTTTTAAAGCGGAACGATTTTATTTCTGCTGTTTTATGGCTTAAAAAAAGTAAGACGGGAATAAGACTATCCCCGTCTTTTTACCCTAATAAAACCCTAAACCAGCAAAAATCTTGATCATTATATTTTGATTGACTATTAATCTGTTTCTTGGAAATCAACTTTGCCAATACTGTGCCAAAGGTTTATAAATGTGGATAAGTAAGCCCAATTCTCAGACAATTGCGGCTTTCACTACCATTCAAAATAAACGACCGTATTATTACCTGTACACACCAGCAAACACCCATCGTAAACTCACCCAAATCTCATACTAAATGAACCCCGTTAATTAATTACCTTTGCACACCTATTTTATCAGCCAGTAAATGGTTTTGGGATTGGCAAAAGCAAGGAAAACAGCATTAAGAATATAATATGAGTGGCAAATACACAGAATATCAACAATTGAACCTACCCTCCATCAGCGAGGAGATACTGGCTAAATGGAAAAAAGAAAACAGCTTTGAAAAAAGTGTGGAGTTACGAGAAGGTCATCCTCCATTTGTGTTTTACGAAGGACCGCCGAGTGCCAACGGCATGCCCGGTATTCATCATGTTATCAGTCGAACGTTAAAAGATTTGGTTTGCCGGTACAAAACCATGCAGGGTTTTCAGGTAAAGCGCAAGGGCGGATGGGATACCCATGGCTTACCTATTGAACTAGGTGTAGAGAAAGAACTGGGCATTACCAAAGAAGATATCGGCACAAAAATATCGGTAGAAGATTATAATAAAAAATGCCGTGAAGTGGTGATGCGGTTTAAGGATAAGTGGGATGATATCACCCAAAAAATGGGCTACTGGGTTGACTTGAATAACCCATATGTAACTTTTGAAAATAATTACATTGAAAGCCTTTGGTGGTGTTTAAGTGAGTTGTATAAAAAAGGATATCTGTATGAGAGTGTGAGTATTCAACCTTATTCGCCTGCGGCAGGAACCGGTTTGTCAAGTCATGAATTAAACCAGCCGGGAACGTATAAGGATGTGAAGGATACGAGTGCGGTGGCCATGTTTCGTATCCTGCAAACCTCACCCCAACCCTCTCCAAAGGAGAGGGAGCAGCACCCAGCTATATCAAAAATATTCACTGCAGTCGCAGACTCTAAAGCTCCTTCTCCTTTGGAGAAGGCAGGGGATGAGGTTTTCCTTATGGCCTGGACAACCACTCCATGGACACTTCCATCAAACTTAGGATTAACCGTTGGGCCAAATATTGATTATGTTTTGGTGCAGACATTCAATCCGTACACTCATCTGCCCAATAATGTAATTCTTGCCAAGGCTTTGGTTTCAAAATATTTTAAACCCGATGGCGAAAATGGAAATTTTACGGAGTATGCTGAAAAACTGTCTGCAACAGAAGGCTCCAAAATCCTCCCTTCGGGGGGTGGGGGGGCCGTTCCTTGGAAAATTATTGCTGAGTTTAAAGGCAAGGATTTGGAAGGCATGGAATACGAACAACTCCTCCCCTCCGAAGCAAATACTTTAGAGAAGATACAAGAAATAACTCCCGGTGCACAACCTTTCAAAGTAATTCTTGGAGATTTTGTTACCACCGAAGATGGTACCGGCATTGTACATACATCTCCTGCTTTTGGTGCGGATGACTTTAAGGTTGGACAAAAAAATAATCTGGGTATTGTAACACTGGTTGATAAGCAAGGAAAATTTGTGGAAGGCGTTGGCGAATTCAGCAACCGTTATGTAAAGAATTATAAGGACGATAAAGATTATGTGGATGTAAATATCGACATAGCCGTAAAGCTTAAAAAAGAAAATCGTGCGTTTAAGGTTGAGAAATACGAACACAATTATCCGCATTGCTGGCGTACCGATAAGCCGATTATTTATTATCCGCTTGATGCTTGGTTCATTAAAACCACAGCCGTAAAAGACAGGATGATTGAACTTAACAAAACCATTAACTGGAAACCGGCAAGCACAGGCACGGGCCGTTTTGGCAACTGGCTGGAGAATATGGTTGACTGGAACCTGAGTCGTAGCCGCTTTTGGGGCACACCGCTACCCATCTGGAAGACTGAAGATGGAGAAGAAGAAATTTGTATTGGCTCGGTTGCAGAATTGAATTCCGAAATAAAAAAGGCGGCGAAAGTTTTGGGCGGCGAAACAAACAAGCATTATTTACATGAAGGCATTCTGGATTTGCATAAGCCTTATGTAGATGAAATCACATTGGTAAGTGCGTCGGGAAAACCCATGCAGCGTGTACCAGATTTAATTGATGTTTGGTTTGATAGTGGCGCCATGCCCTATGCCCAATGGCATTTTCCTTTTGAAAATGTAGAAACCTTTGCGAACAGCTACCCCGCCGATTTTATTGCCGAAGGTGTTGACCAAACAAGGGGCTGGTTTTATACATTGCATGCGCTTGGTTCTTTATTAAAAGAAAGTGTTGAAGAGAAGCTTAAAGAAAAAGGGCTTTATCCGCCGCCAACTGGCGAACTGAAAGGGCTTGCTTATAAAACTGTTGTAAGTAACGGACTTGTCTTGGATAAAGCTGGCAACAAAATGAGTAAGCGCCTCGGTAATGTGATTGATCCTTTTGAAACCATCAATAATTTTGGTGCCGATGCCACCCGCTGGTATCTTATCACCAATGCATCGCCATGGGATAGTTTAAAGTTTGATGTAGAAGGTATTAAAGAAGTGCAACGTAAATTCTTCGGAACGCTTTACAATACTTATCAATTCTTTGCATTGTATGCCAATGTAGATGGGTTTGCATTTAAAGAAGCATACATCCCTGTTAAAGAACGACCAGAGATAGACCAATGGATTTTATCTTCTTTAAACAGTTTGATAAAAGATGTGCAGGAAAACTTTGATACTTACGAACCAACTCAGGCTGGCCGTGCTATTGAAGATTTTGTTGACAGCCATTTAAGCAACTGGTATGTAAGGCTTTGTCGCCGCAGGTTTTGGAAAGGCGAATATGAGCATGATAAAATATGTGCTTATCAAACCTTGTACGAATGTTTAGAAACACTTTGTAAACTGATGGCACCTGTGGCTCCTTTCTTTGCTGATTGGTTGTTTAATAATCTTAACAGCGTTTCAAATCGATTTAATAATGAGTCAATTCATCATACCGATTTTCCTAAAGTTGACGAAGCGGTGATTGATATCGACCTGGAAAAAAGGATGGCACTAGCACAAGATATTTCTTCGCTGATCTTATCGCTGCGTAAAAAAGTAAATATTAAAGTAAGACAGCCGCTGCAGAAAGTACTTATTCCGGCGTTGGATAATACCATGAGTGCCCGTATAAAAAGGGTTGAGGATATTATTAAAGCCGAAACCAATATTAAGGAAGTGGAAATTCTGGAGGCCGATAATGACTTCATCCGCAAAAAAGCCAAGGCTAATTTTAAAACCTTGGGCAAAAAACTAGGACCAAAAATGAAATGGGCAGCCGAACAAATTGCGACATTTGATAATACAACTATCGACAAAGTGCTCGAAAACGAATATACTCTTAACTCCGACCACGAAAAAACCGGTGAAGAGCCAATTAACATCAATGCCGAAGACCTGGAAGTATCTACTGATGAGATACCGGGCTACGAAATTGCCGTAAAAGGACAGTTAACAGTGGCATTAGATATAACCATTTCTGACGATTTGAAAAAAGAAGGCGATGCCAGGGAGTTTGTAAACCGGGTTCAAAACTTGCGAAAAGACAGCGGATTTGCCCTTACAGACAGAATAGTTGTAACAGTTAGTGAAAATGCAGGCCTGCAACCGTCTATAATTCAATATAAAGATTATATTTGCGCCGAAATTCTGGCTGATTCGCTTGCATTTTTACCGGAACTAACCAACGGCTTTGAGATAGAAGTGAACGATGCCTTATTAAAAGTGAACGTACTTAAAAAAGGATAATTGTATGGCTACAAAAAAGAAAGCGGCTAAACCAGCTGCAAAACCCGCCCGTCCGTCAGGCGGAAAAACTGTTAAACCAGTTAAAAAAGCAAGTCCGGCTAAAAAGGTGACTCCCAAAAAGGTAGCGGCCAAAAAACCCGTTGCAAAAAAGCCAGCACCTAAGAAAGTTTTGGTTAAAAAACCCGCTGCTAAGAAGCCTGTTCCTAAAAAAGCGGTAGTAAAGAAAACGGTAAAAAAGGTAGTAAAAATTATAAAAAAGGCCTCTAAAAAGGCAATTGTGGTAAAAAAAGCAGCAAAACCGGTGGTAAAGGCCGCTGCAAAAAAACCGGTGGTTAAGCCTATGAAAAAGAAAGTTGAAGTAAAAAAACCGGCTGTAAAAGCGGTTTCGGTAAAAAAAGAACCGGCGAAACCGGTAAAAGCTGTTAAGGAAAAAACGCCACAGAAAGCAAAAGACATTAAAATAGCTCCTGCTAAACCAGTTGTTTTGCCTAAAATCAATACAAAAACATCCCGTAAATATCAGCCTGAGTTTACCAAATCTGTTCTGGATCAACCAAAGCATGATTTGGGAGCTTCTATTGTTCGTTACAGCGATGCTGATTTAACTGAATTTAGAGAGATTATTATGCGTAAACTTGAGTCGGCTAAAAAAGAGTTGACTTATTTACAGGGATTAATTACCCGTAAAGATGAAATGGGCGGCGATAATGATGATGCCCGTTATATGACGATGGAAGATGGCAGCATGAGTATGGAAAGGGAGCAGCTGAGCCAGATGGCCAGCCGCCAGATTACTTTTATTGATCACTTGGAGAAAGCCATCATGCGCATCGAAAACAAAACCTACGGTATTTGCCGTGTAACAGGCCAGTTAATTGACAAAGCCCGTTTGCGTGCAGTGCCCCACGCTACGTTGAGTATGGAAGCGAAGATGGGAGCGGCTAGATAAGTAATTAGGAATTAGGATATAAAGTAATTAGGAAGGAGGATGAGTAATCATTCTCCTTTTTTATTTAGCAAACTTTGTGAATCTTTGTGTCTTAGTGCCTTCGTGGTTAAAAACAATAGTATGTTTAAAAAATTAAGAACCGTTATTTACAATGTACCCGATTTGCAAAAAGCAAAGGAATGGTATGCCAACCTAACCAGTGTTGCGCCTTATTTTGACGAACCATTTTTTGTTGGTTTTGATATTAATGGTTGCGAACTGGGTTTGCATCCGCAGGATGAAACGGTTACTCCCGGCAACCAAACCGTAAGCCACTGGGCAGTTGATGATATTGAAAACTGCGTGCAACAGTTGGTTGAAAAAGGCGCAAGTATTTTATATGAAATACAAGAAGTTGGCGGCGGTATTAAAGTAGCCACGGTGCTTGATCCTTGGGGGAATGCTGTTGGGTTGATAGAGGAAGTTTAACCCTATTAAGTCTCTTATCACTGATTAGCCCTTTTAATATAGGGGAGTTTCCCCGTTATAGTTTACATGAATAAGACAGCATGTTAGTATGGGTGTAACTGGAGTATGACCGCAGTATATAACGTAGAACCAACGTAGGATGAACGCAGGAAATATAAATTTACTATATCTTTGCCTACACATAAACAGGGATATACTATGGCCAGAGTAGTTGCTAACGCTTTTTTGTTAAAAGGTTTAAGCGGACATATAGGCAAGGAAATTGTCTTTAAGAAATACGGCAATAAGACTGTGGTAAGCCGCTACCCCGATATGAGTAATATAAAACCCAGCGAATTACAAAAGCTAGAACAAAGCCGCTTTGCCAAAGCGGTTGCCTATGCCCAAAATATAAACAGAAACCCGGTCTTAAAAGCGGAGTATAAAACTAAAGTGAAGAAGGGGCAAACGGTTTATCATTTTGCGATAAGTGAGTATTTGAAGAATAATTAGGTCTTACTCAACCTCAAAATCCTTGTTACTTCTCAGCTAAGTTTCCGTAAGGGACGTTGTGCAATTCTAAGACTCAACGTCCTCCGATCTACACATGCTCTGCCCGAGACCTTACTGGAAAAATGTTAGCGAAAGAGCAATTATTTTAAACAATACATCCCAAGTTGAGAGTGGAATAAGTTATCAACGGTTATATATCTTGGGGTATTGTGGCGGGGTTGATTGAAGGAGTGTAATTTTAGCAGGCCTTCTTGCTTATTTTCCAATATCTCTCAGAACAGCCTTTGGGTAAATTTTCTATAAATCATTATGTAAAATTCAGAAAATGTATTATTATTAACTAGCAAAGAGTTAAATATATCTACCAATACTGCCAGCGAATAATTTTCTCTTTAATTAAACAGAAAATAAATTACAGAATGCTTAAGAAAATAACTCTTTCTACATTTTTTTTACTCGTAACTTTTTTTCAGGTAAATGCAGGCGAGCTAAACGTTAATGAAAAAATTTCAAAAAGAAATTCAATTTTTTTGGAAAAGAGAGCTGCATACTTAAACCTTATCAGCCCGGCACCACAAAACACGATAAATGGCTCTGTTACTGATGAAGACGGACAACCCATCAGCGGAGTAAGTGTGTTTATAAAGGGTACCAAAATCACTGCTATAACAGATGCCAATGGTAAATTTTCATTGGAAGCAAATAAAGGAGATATACTTGTATTTTCATCCATTGGGTACGAAAAAATGGAGATGATCGTAAAAGGAGATTTTGCTGCTGTACAATTAAAAGTATTTTTCAGCCCCTTGAGCCAGGTAGTGGTATCAGGTAATATGATGGAAATTCAGCGGAAAGCTGACATCTCTTCAGTAACTGTACTTACAGCAAAAGACCTGCAAGCTATGCCCGGCCAAACCATCGACAGGTTATTGACGGGTGTTGTACCGGGAGTTACCGTAACTTCTGTAGGCAACCAGCAAAGTTTAACCTATTCCACCGTGCAGATCAGGGGTGCAGGTTCTATGTTTGGTGGCGAAGATGCCAGCCAGGAACCGTTAAAAGTATATGTAGATGGCGTGCAGTTTGCTGCCGGCGTTCTTTACCTTGCTATGCTGAACAAAGATGATATTGACCGTATTGAAGTGGTAAGGGGAGCATCAGCCGCAGCTATCTATGGCAGTGGTGCAAATGGCGGTGTTATCCTGGTATTCACAAAAAAAGGAAAGACAAACAAAACTACCATTGATGTTAGA
>JBKJPN010000100.1:0-5498 GCA_046595125.1 Ferruginibacter sp. | reverse complement strand
GGCTACTGTTGGATTTAAGGCAGTACTCCAGCAAACACCACGTACGGTTACGGCTGCGCCACCATCGGTACTAATAGTACCGCCACTGCTGGCTGTGGTATTGGTTATGGCAGTTATGGCCGTTGTTGTAATGGTTGGTATGGTGGTAGTTGATGCAGTGGTAAATGTAGAATCGCCGCCGTAAGCGGTGCCCACGCTGTTTGTTGCATAAGCACGTACATGATACAATGTTGCGGCACTAAGACCAGTAATGGTGCTGCTGAAAATACCTGTGCCGCTGCCATCTGTTGTTTTAGTTGGTAAGGCAACCGTTGGGTTTACTGTTGTACTCCAGCAAACACCACGAACTGTTACGGCTGCGCCGCCATCGTTGGTTACATCGCCGCCACCTGTGGCGGTTGTCATTGTTATGGCAGATGCTGCGGTTGTAGTTAACGTTGCCAATGCGGTTGCGGTATTGGTTGTAGTAAAACTAAGCTCATTACCATAAGCCGTGCCCACACTATTGGTTGCATAAGCCCGTACATAATATAAAGTGGTTGCGGTAAGCCCTGTTATATTACTTGCAAAAGTTCCTGCGCCTGTTCCATCGGTTGTTTTAGTTACCAATGCAATGATAGGGTTTGGCGTTGTACTCCAGCAAACACCACGGGCGGTTACGGGTGCGCCGCCATCGTTGGTAATATTACCGCCGCTGGCAGCAGTGGTTGATGTTATGGAACTTGCCACCGTTGTAGTAAGCGTGGCCAAAACCGGCGGCGGCGTAGGCGGAAATTCCAATTCCTTCTGACAGTTTAGTGATGCCGCCGATACAAACAGTATCAGACAAATATTCCGCACTAATTTACTTTGAATAATCATTGTAGATAATTTTTTAAACAGAAATTGTTTTACCGGGTTTCGAATTAGATGATGACTAATTAATACATACTGATGCCTGCGGCGTTGGCTAGTATTAAATATTATGCAACTTATTGAATCTTTTAATGCGAAGATGTTTGTGGGGAGGGTTTATTTAAAGTAGGTATTGGTTGAACGTTCTCTATTCCGATGGCGTTATGGGTGATATATTTGAAGCAGCCGGCAAATTTGTGGCACAAAAAATCCGGCAGTTTATAAGCCGCCGGACATTGTTCAACTTCAAATTATGCATATTAAAAACCAAGCCCAAGGGTAAATCCTTTTGCCGTACCAATAAAGTCATCTACGGCTGTTGCGGCACCCGTTGTAAGATTAATTTGGAAAATTCTTGTTCTGGTACCGGTGGTTAGTACGGCGTAAGCTAGTCCCGAGGTTCCGCCAATATCAAAACCATTGTCAGCAGTTACATCAAAACCCAAAGCCCCAATCTCTACCAACGTACCAGCGTTGGGTGGATTTTGTAAATACAGTTTATCAGTTGTAGCATCTATCACAAACAAACTGGTGGTAGTAGCACCTGCAAAATTATTTGCGTAGGCAGCGCCTGAAACCATGGGTGTACCTGGGTTTAGCGTACCATCAATGGCGGCGGTTAAACCAGTATTAGGATCTAAACGTAGGTTTTGGCCGCTGTTGCTAACTACCCGTATGCGATCAACAGTTGGGTTAAAATCAAACCCAAAGCTGGTGCCCGATAAGGCTGGCGTAAACGGTGCGGCACCTATTGCAGTGGCTGCACCGCTGCTCATATTAATAGTGTAAATACGGCTGCTGCTGCCTAAGGCAAACAGTTGTCCGGTAGCTGGGCGCATATCAATACCCAAAATATTTTCGCCGGTTTGTAAACCAGTAATGGCTTTACTTACCTGTGTGCCCGGTCTTTGCAAATCAAAGATTAAGAGGTTGTTTGCATTATCAGTACTATATGCAACTGGGTTGGTTGGTATAGCCAAGCTGATAAGCTGCGTACTAAGCGCTCCCAAATTAACCGTTGCAGCCGTGCTAAGATCTATTTGATACAAATTGCTAACACCCGCAACCGTAATGGGTGCAAGTGCTATTTTGTTATCGGGCGAAATATCAAAATCGGCGGCACCAATACCAGCAATACCTAAACTACCTACAGCTACTAGTGTACCATTGTTTGGAGGATCTTGCTTGTATAACATGTAACCATCAATATCATATAAGGTGGTAGTTGCTGCACCAGCAAAACTGTTGGTATATGCAACACCGGTAATGCTAGATGCAGGATTGATGTTTCCATCAACAGCAGCAACAGCGCCGGTTTCGGGATTCAGGCGTAAGTTAATGGTAGCATTGGTTACCAGTCTTATCCTGTCTACGGTTGGATTAAAATCAAAACCAACCACATTGCCCATTATGCCTGGTGTAAACGGAACACCTACTGCCCTTGCAGCACCCGTTGTTGTGTTTATTACGTACAATTGGTTTCTGCTTCCAACACCATACAATTGCCCAGTTGCGGGTCTAAAATCAATGCCCAGCATGGTTTCGCCAGACTGAAGACCGGTTATAGACACCGAGGCTAAAGGCGCATCGGAAGCATTTGCATTAAACTTTATTAATTGGTTATTGGCACTAAGGCCAAAAAATATTTGGTTGGGCTTAATTACCGGACTTGGTGGTGGTGGCGGAGGCGGTGGTGTTACTACCATATCATCGCTTTTTTTACAGCTGGCAGCTACAAGCAATAATGCAGTAACAAAAGGTAAAAGGCGGGTTAAGATTGATGTTTTCATTAATAGTTTTTTTTGGTTTAAAGTTGGTTAAAAAAAAGACTTACGGATATTTAGGTAGAAAGGATTTAACCCACCACATATTTTTTAGTATTGATGAAACTAACGCAGAGAAAATGGATAGTTATGGGCAAATAGTGCTTGGTGCTACTATAAATTTGAATCAGTATTTTTGGGGATGAAGATTACCGACAGTTTGATAATACGCTGATTTATTTACAATCCTTTATGCATGGTAAACTCGTTTCGGATAAGTCTTATAAGAGATAGTACTACAGAAACGCCAATACAAACCAAACTGCTGTACACGGCTAAGGTTGTGTATTTGCCGGACCTCGTAAAGTAGAGCACTAAAAAAACCACAAAAAATACCCAAGCAGCTATTCTAAAAATTATGGAGAAGATTCTCATTGGTTTCTTTTTTGATAATAGGTTTTTAAACCCTTACACCGCTTTCACCTCGGCACACAAATCCTGTAACACTTTTTTGGCATCGCCAAAAAGCATACTTGTTTTGGGTTGAAAAAAAAGACTGTTTTCGATACCGGCATAACCTGGTTTCATACTGCGTTTGTTTACGATAACAGTTTTGGCCAATTCCACTTCTAAAATAGGCATACCATATATTGGGGAGGCTGCATCATTTTTTGCAGCGGGGTTCACCACATCATTAGCGCCCAGGATGAGTACAACATCGCAGGTTTTAAATTCATCGTTGGCGTCTTCCATCTCCAACAATTTTTCGTAACTCACGTCTGCTTCCGCCAGCAATACATTCATGTGTCCGGGCATACGGCCCGCCACTGGGTGAATGGCGTATTTAAATTCAACGCCTTTCTCAGCTAATATTTTTTCCAACTCATGACAAACATGCTGCGCCTGTGCAACTGCCAGTCCGTAACCCGGCACTACCATTACTTTATTGGCATAGCTCATTACCATGGCTGCATCGCTTAAACTAATTTCCTTGTAGTGGCCGCCCTGCTCTCCGTCGCCTGCTGCTACGCCGGTTTTATTGCCGCCAAAAGAGCCAATCAATACATTTTGCAAAGAACGGTTCATGGCTTTGCACATGAGTATGGTAAGCAGTGTACCTGCTGCGCCAACCAAAATACCACCAGTAAGCATTACTTTATTATCGTATAAAAATCCACCGCAAGCCGCAGCCACTCCAGTAAACGAGTTGAGTAAAGAAATAACCACAGGCATATCGGCACCGCCGATGGGCATCACAAAAAATACACCATAGACTAATGCTAATGCTAAAATGGTATACAATAAAAAGCTTTGTGAAGGATCAAAAACCAAGTAAGCACCGGCAGCCAATGCAACGCCAAGTATAATTAAATTCAAAATATTCTGTCCGGTAAAACTAAAATCTTTTACGGTGCCATTTAGTTTGCCCCAGGCAATCATGCTGCCGGCAAAAGATACAGAGCCAATGATTAAACCTAACACAATTATTAAAACAGTAGGTTGAATAGCATCGGCACTGATTGTGCCTGCAGCCAGTTCTTTTGATAAGTGATTAAATTCTACAATTGAAATTAACGCCGCACAGGCCCCGCCCATGCCGTTAAACATACTTACCATTTCGGGCATGGCGGTCATCTTTACTTTTTTAGCTGCAAGCGTACCGATGACGCCACCAACTAATAATCCGCCAAAAATCCAGAGATAATTACCGAGATGTTCACCCGTTTCATGATTGGTATATAAAAAGATAGTGCCGAATATGGCAATGCCCATACCAAAAGCGGCCAGCAAATTTCCTTTGCGAGCCGTGGCAGGGTTTGATAACATTTTTAGGCCAACGATAAATGTTACCGAAGCAATTAAGTAGCAGAGTGTGAGTATACTAATTCCCATAATAAAAAGCCCCCTCTATCTCCCCCGAAGGGGGAGGACATGGAGAAGAACATGTTATATTTTATTAATTATCATTTCGTTCTTAAAATTATCCATTTAAATAAATCTTCGCTGTTGTGTCCCAGATTTCCTCCCCCTTCGGGGTTCCCTGATAAGGGAACGAACGAAGTTCTAGAGGGGGCCGGATTTATCTTTTCTTCTTAAACATCTCCAGCATTCTATCCGTTACCACAAAACCACCAACCACATTTAAAGTGCCTAATACAACCGCCAAAAAACCAAGTATGAGTGCTAAATAATTATCGGTTTCCGCCTGTCCCATAATGATGATGGCGCCGATTACCACCACGCCGTGTATAGCATTAGCACCACTCATCAGCGGCGTATGCAACACGCTGGGCACTCGGCCAATTACTTCAATACCTACAAAAATCATGAGTATAACGATGTAGATGATTTGCTGATTGGCAGTTATCCAGTTTAAAATATTTTCCATAATTAGTTTATTAATTCTTTAACACGACCGTTTGTAATTTCTCCGTTATGTACCACACAGGTTCCCAACACCAAGTCATCTTCAAAATTTAAATTAAAGACGCCTTCTTTATTTATCATCAACTGTAAAAAGTTAAGAATATTTTTTCCATACATTTTGCTGGCATCGCTGGGCATGGTTGCCGCTAGGTTTGAATTGCCAACAATGCTCACTCCATTATGAACAACCGTTTCGTTGTTCTTGGTAAACTCGGTGTTACCGCCCGTTGCAGCAGCTAGGTCAATAATTACAGAACCACTTTTCATCGCTTCCAACATGGGGGTGGTAATTAAGATGGGTGCTTTTTTCCCGGGTATTTGTGCGGTTGTAACTACAATATCGGCTTTGGCAATACTCTCAGCAATTTTTGCTTTTTGCCGCTGCAGAAAATCTTCGCTTTGCTCAACCGCATA
>JBKJPN010000039.1:0-21946 GCA_046595125.1 Ferruginibacter sp. | reverse complement strand
AGATGAAATAGAAAAGAACTTGAGCTACCTTATAATGCAAAAGCATACCGGGCTCACTATAGAAGTGCATCCAATCTTACATTCATATCTTACTAAAGGTTTATTATTCTCTAAACTTAGCAAATGGCGCCGCAAGTATAAGCAGCGTATCAAACTAAAATCAAACAGCAATTATCATTTAACTGAGTTTCATTTTTATGATGATAGTGATGAGGAGATAAAATTATAAATAAAAGCCCCAGGAATTTCTGGGGCTTTTATCAATTTAATTTTTTTTATTTTATTGATAAGTAATCACCAATTTTGGCCTCTTGGCAGTATTAGCATGTTTACTTGAGCAAAAGTTTCTTAGATTATAAAACGACTCATTTTGTAGTCTTATTTTAAATCCATTATTATTTCCAGGAATTATCATCGGTGCCACTAAATTAGCTACGTTCACATCAATCAAATCAAATATTGACTGATTTGTATGTGGAATTGAAACTTGTGTTGCATTATCTCCAAAAGGTTGATTAGGCCAATTCAATGTCGCATTCCAGCTAGATGTAACGCGTTCGATATACATGGCATTATTACTTCCAAAATTAGCATCTACCTGGTTGCCATTTAATGGATTTGGTGTGGAATATAATGAGAGCTTTGCCGAAATAATTGTTGCATTGGCTGGTATAGCAGACATATCAAATTTAAAAATCCCTCTGCCCACCAGTAATTCTCCACCAGTTGTCCAAGCCATTGCAAGCAGTTCCTGTAAATTAAAATTGGCCCCGGTAATATTTCCAGAGTTCGTCCACGAAAGTGTAGCCTCATTATTATTATTGCCCGGCTGAAGCGTCAAAGTCTGTATTGGATTTTGATTTAATAATACTCTGATACTGGTAGTGTCCACACCAGTTAAACCCGCACTGTCAATAACCATAAATTGAAATCTGTAATAACCTTGAATCATTCCACTAACTCCTGTACTTGGAGAACTTGGGCTATGTATTACTGGAACATTAGGCCCCGAAATTAAACTCCATAAATAACCAACAATTGGCCCATTAGTAGAAGAGGCCGTGCCAGTTAAGGTAGCAGTTGAAGTAGGCAGTGAGATAGTTTGCGGTAACCCTGCATGGGCTACAGGTGGCTTAAGATTTGCCGTTGCTGGATTAGACAATATTTCCTTTTGACATGCGGAAAAAAGTATCGTAGATCCCATTAAAACAAAAGCTGTGTTAAAAAATTTTTTCATCATAAAATTTTGGGTTGCAAAATTGATTTAAATATTAATATTTTTTTTATTGCAATGCAAATTGCCTTAAAATAATGACTTACAGAAATTTATCATACTAATGCTGATGATTATGTTGCATGGCATTTAACTCTTCCACAGTTACTTCTTTCTCTTTTGCCTTTGCCTGTTCTTCAATCCAGTTAAACAGTTTATCGGTAAGTAAACGGCGATAGCTGCTGTCCACCTGCTTTTCATCCTTCATCATGCGGTCAATATAGCTTTCGAGCCAGCTGGTATCTTCGCCCAAGTTCATGGTGCCAAAATAGCGCATCACCTCAACTTTCATGTGTTCTCTTAGTTCCTCATTGCCAACTTCCAATCCATTTTCTTTAGTCAGTTTATCGCTTATCAAAGTCCACTTTAACTGATTTTTGAATGAAGGAAATTCTGCTTCAACTTCTTCTGCTGTCTTTACTTTGTCGCCACCAGTTTCTAACCAACGCTTTAAAAAATCTTCTGGAAATTCCATTTTGGTTTCATCCAACAGGTAATGATATAATTGGTCTTGCAACTGGTTTTTACTTTTTGCAGCCCAGTAATTATCTATCTCCTCTTTAATACTCTCTCTTAATTCAGCCTCGGTTTTAATTTCTTTGTTTGGATAAATCTCTTTGAAGAAATCTTCCGTCAGCTCACGTTTCTCAACCAAGCCTATTTTAACAACCTCTAGGTTAAAGTATTTTTTAGCAGCTTCTGCATCGTCTTTTTCAAAACCAAGGTCTTGTAAAAACATATCCAGTTTATCAGCTTCAAATGCTTTGCTTAATTGTACGGTAATTGTTTCGCCAACTTTTTTACCCATAAATTTCTTTTGGGTAGCTGCGGCCAGGTATTTCAGTATTACAGAGTTCTCTTTGCTTACGCCGCCTTCAACCACAGTTCCGTCTTTATCAGCTTCGGTAAACATAATATTCAAAACATGTTCGTCGCTGTCGACAGTTTCAGGTTCGGTCATGTTACCACCCTTAATCTGCATACGGCTAATCTCTTCTTCAACCATTTCGTCGGTTGTTTTTACTTTATGCAGGGTAACTTTTGCTTTGGCAATATCGGCCAAGGTATAATCTGGCTTCAGTCCAATTTCAAAACCAAAATCAAAATCGGTTGGGTTATTCATATCCACGTTACTCATATCATTGGTAAGTGGCAGGGGCTGTCCAAAAACCTCAGGCTTTTCGGCATTTAACCAAGTGAACAGTTCTTTTTCAACTGTTCTCAGTATTTCATCAGTAAAAATAGAGCTACCATACATTTTTTTAACCATGCCCACGGGCACCATGCCTTTTCTAAAACCAGGGATATTAGCAGTTTTGCTGTATTCTTTCAATTTTTTATCAAAAGCAGGCATGTAATCCTCCTTGTTCAGCTTCACGTTTAACTTATCGTGTAAAAGTCCGATGTTTTCTCTTGTAACTGTTGCCATTGTTGTGTTTTAACTTGTTTAAAATTGAACCTGCCTTTGTCGGCAGGTAGGCAAGGAACAGGAAGACCGAACTTCGAAGTTCGGTCTTCCTGTTCCTTGCTTTAATTCAATTTGTGCGGATAATAGGGGTCGAACCTACATGGATTGCTCCGCCAGATCCTAAGTCTGGTGCGTCTGCCAATTTCGCCATATCCGCTTTTGTGCGTCCTGCTCCCGATATACATCGAGATCACAACAGCTAAAGGGCTGCAAAAGTAAGGGATTTTGGTAAAACAGAAAACAGATTTGTTTACGTAAATTCGTATTTAACTTATGGAAACAACCATCGACATACCAAAATACAATCTAAACGAAGAAGAAGAGAAGAAAGAGATTCTGCGGCATTACCGGGGGCTTTTGCGTGTATTAAAGACGAAATTAAAACCCGGCGATAAGGAATTGCTGCGTACCGCTTTTGAAATGGCCGCCGAAGCCCATGAAACCATGCGCCGTAAAAGTGGCGAGCCTTATATTCTGCATCCCATTGCTGTTGCAAAAATTTGTGTAGAAGAGATTGGACTAGGTATCCGGAGTACGATTTGTGCCTTACTACACGATACCGTTGAAGATACAGATATCAGTTTAGAAGATATTCAGCGTGAATTTGGAGCAGAAGTTACCAAAATTGTGGATGGTCTAACCAAGATAAGTACGGTAATGGATACTAACAGTACCCAGCAAGCCGAAAATTTTAAAAAGATATTACTTACCCTTACCGATGACCCACGGGTTATTTTAATAAAACTTGCCGACCGCCTGCATAATATGCGTACGCTGGAAAGCATGAAGAGGGAGAAGCAACTTAAAATATCGAGCGAAACAATTTTTGTATATGCCCCGCTGGCACATCGCATGGGTTTGTACAATATTAAAACAGAGATGGAAGACCTGGCCATGAAATACATGGAGCCAGATACCTATAAATACATTGCACAAAAATTAAGCGATACCAAAAGAGAGCGTACCAAATACATCAACGATTTTATTAGGCCATTAAAAGATAAACTTGATAAAGCCGATTTTGATTTTGAAATTTACGGCCGCCCCAAGAGCATTCATTCCATTTGGAACAAAATGAAAAAGAAGGGCGTAAGTTTTGAAGAAGTGTATGATTTATTTGCTATTCGCATTCTGGTAAATTCTTCCATAGAGAAAGAAAAGGAAGATTGCTGGAAAGTGTACAGTATTATTACCGATGAATATAATCCATCGCCGGAAAGATTAAGAGACTGGCTGAGTAACCCCAAAAGTAATGGCTACGAAGCCCTGCACACTACTGTGATGGGACCAAATGGTAAATGGGTAGAAGTGCAAATACGTACCAGTCGAATGAATGAGATTGCAGAAAAAGGATTAGCCGCACACTGGAAATACAAAGAAGGAAAGGAAGACGAAAGCCGCTTCGACAAATGGTTTCATCAGATAAGAGAAGCGCTGGCCAACCCCGATGAAAACTCTATTGATTTTTTACAGGATTTTAAAACTTCTTTTCTTGCCGAGGAAATTTATGTTTACACGCCCAAGGGTGAGGTAAAAATGCTGCCCATTGGTGCATCGGCTTTAGACTTTGCTTTTGGCGTACATACCGCCGTTGGCAGTAAATGTATTGGTGCTAAGGTTAATCACAAGTTGGTCCCTATCAGCCATAAATTACGCAGCGGCGATCAGATTGAAATTATTACCAGCGCCAAACAAAAACCCAATTTAGAGTGGCTAAATTTTGTGGTTACCAGCAAGGCAAAATCAAAAATAAAAGATACTTTAAAAGAAGAGAAAAGAAAAGTTGCTGACGAAGGTAAATATACCTTGCAGCGAAAACTGGAAGGTATGGGCGCTTCAATGAGCCAAGGCAATCTGGAAGAACTTTCGAATTTTTACAAATCCGGTTCGTCACTTGATTTGCTGTATGATATTTCGATAAAAAAAATCGACTTAAAAGAATTAAAAGAATTTACAGTTCATGGCGACAAACTAGTGCCGCCAAAACCGGTAAAACCTATTGGTGAAGAAAAATTTGAGCAGGAAATTCAGCCAAGACAATACAGTAAAAAAGATGCAGAGCTGATTATTTTTGGCGAAAGCAGTGATATGATTCAATATTCACTGGCCAACTGTTGCAAACCTATCCCTGGCGATGATGTATTTGGTTTTGTTACCACCGGCGAGGGGTTAAAAATTCATCGTACCAATTGCAGCAATGCCACCCGGCTGATGGCCAATTACGGCCATCGGGTTGTAAAAACCAAATGGGCCATCAACAAAGAGATTTCGTTTTTAACAGGACTTAAAATAATCGGTCTTGATGACGTTGGTGTTATTCATAAAATAACCAACCTCATCAGCGGTGAGTTAAAATTTAATATTTCGGCCATGACGATTGAGGCCAAGGAAGGTATATTTGAAGGCAACGTAAAGATATTTGTACATGATAAAGGCGAGTTGGACGAACTGGTTGACAGGTTGAACAGTATGTCGGGTATTGTACGGGTTGACAGGTATGATACTGAATAAGACATAGGGAATTAGGAATTGGTTCCCGATAAATATCGGGAGGGAACTGGGAAACATGTAGATGAAGTCAAGTTAAAAAAATAAATTTATAATTATGCAGGAATTAATTGACCGCCTGAAAGAAAAAGCAGGCATTAACGATGAACAGGCCACAAAAGCACTCGAAACCATTAAAGATTTTGTAAAGGAAAAATTTCCGATGCTAGGCGGAGCCGTAGATAATATGTTTGGCGATAAGGAAAAAGAGGATGAAGACGGGCTGTAAACATTATTAGTCAACCGCCACTTTTATTGTGGTTATGGGTGCAATATAATTTTCGATAAAATTCATAATGGAATCGATTCCAGGATCAGATAAATAAGGAAATGACGTCATAATTACATTCTCCCATTTTTTATCTAACTGTTTTGCATAGGCATTTTCGTCAATTGATTTTGAGGGGTTTTTGATAAAATCGTACATCGCTTTTTTATCACCCCATCTGGATAATGCCCCCTTTAAAGCAGGCCCGGTAAAGTCTTTGTCTATTTTGTGGCAAGGGGCACAATTATTTTTAAACAATATTTCTCCTTCTGACTTAACAACTACAGCAGAACTCTCCGTATCCGTTTTTTTATCTTTAATTGCACAGCCTGTAGCAAATACAATTAACGCTAAAAAATAAGGTTCTCATAAAAAATATTTGATAAAAAAACTCCGGCAAAAGCCGGAGTAAATATAAATTATTTCAGCACTTCTCTGCTGATGACTATTTTTTGTATTTCACTGGTACCTTCTCCAATGGTACACAGTTTACTGTCTCTGTAAAATTTTTCTACTGGAAAATCTTTGGTGTATCCGTAACCGCCAAATATCTGCACAGCATCTGTACTTACTCTTACCGCTACTTCGCTACTGTAATATTTCGCCATGGCCGATTCTTTGGTCATGGGCAGTCCACGCATTTTTAAATCGCAGGCTTGTTTAATTAATAAGTCGGCGGCTTCAATTTCTGTCGCCATATCTGCCAGTTTAAAACTAATGCCTTGGAAATTTGAAATGGGCTGATCAAACTGATGCCTTTCTTTTGAATACTGCAAAGCAGCTTCGTAAGCGCCTTTGGCAATGCCCAAACCCAGTGCAGCAATCGATATACGACCTCCGTCTAGTACTTTCATACTTTGCTTAAAACCCTTACCTACCTCCCCCATGCGCTGAGCATCGGAAATACGGCAGTTATCAAAAATCATTTCGGCAGTTTCACTTGCACGCATGCCCAGTTTATTTTCTTTTTTACCTGCTGAAAAGCCAGTTGTGCCTCTTTCAATGATAAAAGCAGTAGAATTATCTCTTTCTCTTGGCTCGCCGGTTCTGCAAATCACAACAGCAACATCGCCGCTTTTTCCGTGAGTAATCCAACTTTTAGTTCCGTTAATAATCCAGTCATCACCATCTTTTACTGCGGTGGTTTTCATATTGCCTGCATCACTGCCGGTGTTTGCTTCGGTTAAACCCCAGGCACCGATAAATTCGGCAGTAGCCAATTTAGGTAAGTATTTTTTCTTTTGTTCTTCGCTACCGAAAGTTAAAATATGGCCGGTACAAAGTGAGTTATGTGCAGCCAGCGATAAACCAACAGAGCCGCAAACTTTTGATATTTCCTGTATGATAGCATTGTATTCGTAATAACCCAATCCGCTTCCTCCATATTCTTCGGGAACCAATACGCCCATCAGGCCCAGCTTACCCATTTCTTTAAAAACCTGCACTGGAAATTCTTGACTTTCGTCCCATTCCATTATATGGGGCTTAATATGCTGTTGGGCAAATTCTCTGGCTGTTTGTGCTACCTGTTCTGTAAGTTCTGAAATTTGAAAATTCATATATTTTTTGCTGTCGTTAGGCCTGCAATTTAAGGCATTTTAAAATGCTAACAAGCGTTAGTTTGTCAGTGTACAGTCAGGTATGATTCTGCCTTATTAAAAATATCGTCAGTAACAATCATAATTTTCTTAATATCGGTAACCGCTAAAAAATTGCCATGCTGGCTCCGGTATTGAACAATAGCATTTGCCAGATTATATCTTATATATGGATGGGCCTTTAGTTCATCAACTGTGGCACTGTTAATATTCAGTTTTTGAATTGAAGAATTGGAAATGACCAAATAGCTTTTTATTTTTTGAAAAGTTGAATCGGGCAAAGCATAAGTTTCGGCCACCTGATCAATTTTATAGAAACCTCCCAGTTTATCTCTAAAAGCAATAATGCGATTTGCCAGTTTGCTGCCAATACCCGGCAGAGCGATGAAGGCACTGGTATCGGCCAAATTAATATCCACATTTTCAATTTTTCTTATGGGTTTCTCATATGTTTTTGAAGGGTCGGTATTTGTGTAGGATGCAGGATAGGATGATGGTTTAGGCGGAATCTTTACATAAGGCAACAACCGTTTCACTTCATCTTCATGCAGTCCCCAAATTTTACTTATATCTTCCGGCTTATAAAACTTACCGCCTTTTGAAATATATTTTTGAATGGTGATGGCAGTTTTTTCTCTAACACCCAGTTTCACCCAACCCTCAACGGATAATGTGTTTGGATCAAAATAAAACAGCTCGCCTTTGGGTTGTTTGTATTTGTAATTTTTTTCTGACGGCTGATAATAATTCTGATAATTGTTTTCATCAAAATTGCGGTTTGTATAATTATTGGAGCTGTCTGCTTGCTTTATTTTCAGCGCTGCAATTTCTTTTTCAAATTGCTGAAAATCGTTTGTTGGCGTTCTAATAAAAAAATGAAAGTAAAAAGGTAAAATAATTAATAGCAGAATCACCACAAATACACCAATGATACCTGCCCTTTCTTTAGCCGTATAATTTAAATAATCTAAAACAAAACGCCTGAACATATTAGACACTTTAGGAGTGTAAAATATTACAGATTTACATTGTGTGCAATACCCTAAAGTGGTAATTCTATACGGCTATCTGCTGACCATCGTAGGCTAGAGCGATGCCATCAGGCAGGTTTTGGTTAACTGCCTCATGCCTGCCTAACTGATGGCTGATATGGGTAAAATAAGCGTTAGGTACCTCAAGTTCCTGCACGATAGTAACGGCTTCATTCAATGTAAAGTGAGAGATATGTTTTTCTCTTCGCAAAGCATTCAAAACCATTGCCTTACTTCCTTTTATTTTCTCTTTTTCATCGTCTTCAATTCTGTTGGCATCGGTCACATAAGTAAAATCGCCAAACCTAAAAGCCAGTACGGGCATTTTAAGATGCCATACTAAAATGGGCGTTACCGGAATATCGCCAATCACAAAAGGGCTATCGTCAATAGTATTTAAGCTCAGATTAGGCAAGCCAGGGTACTTTTTATCGGAGAAAGCATAGGCAAATTCTCTTTTAATGGCTTCCTCTGTTAAGGAATTGGCATAGAGTTCCATGGGTTTCTGCTGAAAATAATTGAAGGCCCGCACATCATCCAGTCCGGCAATATGGTCTTTATGAGGATGGGTAAATAATACTGCGTCTAATTTTTTAACTTCAACCCGCAACATCTGGTAACGAAAATCGGGTGTGGTATCAACAACAATAGATGTAGTTGCACTTTCAACTAAAATACTGGAGCGTAATCTTTTATCTTTTTCATCAGTAGAGGTACATACTTCGCAACTGCAGCCAATCATGGGCACGCCGCTGCTGGTACCGGTACCAAGAAACGTTATTTTTAATGGAGGGCATTGCATGTTGTAAAAATAGGCAATGAGGGACAATGGGCAATGGGCAATGGGCAATCTATGCAAATGCTACAAATTATTGCCTATCGCTTATTTTTTATTGCTATTTATTAGTGGTAACACTCATCACTTCGTCATACACCTTCTGGCTTTCGTGTGTGAGGGCGTCAAAGCTGATATCCAGTTGAGGCATCAGGTCTGTAAGGGCATTTATCCTGCCTTCTGTCTGGAAAAATTTATTGATAACAATAACTTTCCGGTCCTGCAGGATGCAGTAACCAGTTTGAAAAGTTCCTCTTTCGTAGCGAATAACATAACCGCACTCTTCAGCAACTTTCTCTATCTTATCTAAATTATGTTGTGTGTATTTCATAGTTACATCCCTAAAACGGGATTTACATCTTATTTACAGTTGCAAAATCCTACAAATAACAAACATTAAAAAATAAGGTTTTCAACAATCGTTGATAAAAAAATCTGCGAAAACACTTAAACCTACTAATCTGTGTTTTTATTTATTCGTCATCCTTATCACAGGCACTATCATCTCTTCCAGACTAATGCCACCATGCTGAAAGGTATTGCGGTAATAATTTGCAAAATGGTTGTAATTATTAGGGTAACATAAATACAAATCGCCTTTTGCAAAAATGAAGGATGAGTTTACATTGGGTACAGGCAAACCTGCTTCCCTGGGGTCTCTGAAAGCTAATACATCTTTGGCCTCGTAGTTTAAATTACGGCCGTGTTTGTAGCGCAGGTTGGCGGTGGTTTGTTTATCTCCAATTACCTTGGCTGGTGTATTCACCCTAACGCTTCCGTGGTCGGTAGCAACAATCATCGTTAAATTTTTATCAGAAACTTTTTTTAATGCCTGGTGCAAAGGTGAATGTGTAAACCAACTTTCGGTAATGCTGCGGTAACTGGTTTCATCACCGGCAAGTTCTTTAAGTACTTCCATTTCGGTACGGGCATGACTCATCATATCAACAAAATTGTACACGATAATATTAATATCGTTCTCCATCATGTTATGAATATTATCTACCAGTTTTTGCCCATCGTGGTTATTGGTGATTTTGGTGTAGGAGTATTTTAAATCACCCTTCCCCATGGATTTTAACTGCCCTTTAAAAAAATCTTCTTCAAACATATTCTTTCCGCCGTCTTCATCATCATTTTTCCATTGCTCAGGAAATTTTTTTTCAATATCAACTGGCATCAGCCCTGCAAAAATAGCGTTACGGGCATACTGCGTGGCCGTAGGCAATATGGCATAAAAAGTTTCTTCTTCATGAATGCGAAAACTTTCAGCAAAAATAGGTTGTATGGTTTTCCATTGGTCAAAACGCAAATTATCAATCAACACAAAAAACAAAGGAGTACCCTTTTCCAGGTGCGGAAAAACTTTAAATTTCATCAGATTATGGCTCATGATAGGCCCATCATTACTTTTAGGGTTTACCCAAGATGCATAATTTCTGGAAATAAATTTAAAAAACTCGGTGTTTGCCTCGGCTTTTTGGGTTTCAAAAACTTCCTGCATTTCGGGACTGTCGCTTTTTTTCATTTCCAGCTCCCAGTAAACCAGCTTGCGGTAAATTTCCATCCACTCATTGTAATTAGGGTTGCTGTTGAGCGACATAAATAAACTCCTGAACTCCTGCTGATAGGCCGACGTTGTTTTCTCTGCAACCAGCCTTTTATTATCAATCAATTTTTTTAAACTAAGCCAAACCTGGTTTGGGTTTACCGGTTTAATTAAATAATCGCTTATTTGTGAGCCGATGGCTTCATCCATTAAATTTTCAGCCTCATTCTTTGTAATTAAAACAACTGGTAAATTGCTCTTCAATTCTTTTATCTGCTGCAGGGTTTGCAGTCCGGTAATGCCCGGCATGGTTTCATCCAGCAACACCACATCAACAATATTATCTTTTACATATTCGATAGCATCAAATCCATTGGTTTTGGTTTCCACTATGTATCCCTTATTTTCTAAAAACATCACCTGCGATGTAAGGCTGTCAATTTCATCATCTACCCAAAGAATTTTTGCTACACTCATATTTTTAGATTTAAGGTTTGTGGTTTAAAGATTGTTCTTTACTGCTTATGATCAGAATTATCATTATAGTGCAGATGCTTACAAATTTAATTTTTTATATCAATGATGCCCTGCTTTATTTAGCTTTGTATAACTTTTAACAAATGATGGTTTGTACTAGTAAAAAACTGCAAACCTCAAACTACAAACCAATTAATGCCTTTCAGAAAAATAATTAACGACCCGGTTTATGGTTTTATCACAATTGATGATGAACTGATAAACCAGGTTATTGCTCATCCGTATTTTCAACGGTTGCGGCGGATTACCCAAATGGCCATGGCTAACTTGGTTTATCCCGGCGCTGTACATAGCAGGCTGCATCACGCTTTAGGCGCCTATTATTTAATGGGCATTGCCATCAACGAATTAAAAAATAAGTCCGTAGATATCAGCCCCGAGGAAGAACAAGCTGCAAAGGTTGCCATTCTGCTGCATGATATTGGCCACGGTCCTTTCAGCCATGCACTGGAGCAGGTATTGGTTGAAACCCGGCACCACGAAGAACTTTCGTTGATGATTATCGAAGAACTTAACAAACAGTTTAACGGGCAACTTAGCCTCGCAATTGAAATTTTTACTGATAAGTATCCGAAAAAATTCCTTTACCAGCTTATTAGCGGACAATTAGATGTGGACCGCATGGACTATTTAACCCGTGATAGTTTTTTTACCGGCGTAAACGAAGGGGTGATTGGCTACGACCGTATTTTAAAAATGCTTACTGTACACAACGGCGAGCTGATGGTAGAAGAAAAATCAATTTACAGCATCGAAAAATTTTTGGTGGCCCGCCGCCTGATGTACTGGCAGGTTTACCTGCACAAAACGGTTTTATGTGCCGAGCAGATGTTGAAACGCATTATTAAAAGAGCCAAACATATTAAAGCGGCTACACAACACCCACTACATAATTTTATAACACAGCCCATACAAACTGTTACACTGGAAGAGTTTTGTAATCTGGATGATTACGATGTACTATCGGCAATAAAAGGCTGGTGTAATCACGAAGACAAAATATTATCTACTTTATGCAAAGGAATTATTAACCGGCAATTGCTTAAAGTTCAGTACTTTGGCAAACCAGTTGAAGAAGAAAAGCTTCAGATAAAAATTTTAGAAGCATGTTCTACATTAAATTTAAGCACCGAGGATGCTGCTTGGTTGGTGTTTACCGGCGAAGTAAGCAGCAGCACTTATAACCTAGAGAAAGAACATATTCATATATTGTTTAAAAATGGAAGTGTAAAAGATATATCAGAGGTAGATAATGCGCTCATTAATCAAAACCTGATGGGCAAGGTTAAAAAATATTACATTTGTTATCTTAGAACTTAGCCATTTGTTATTTGCCGTTAAGTCATTTGTAAACCCTCTAATCACTTGAAGCAATACAAAACTAAGAAGACAATGGCAAATGACAGAATGATTAATGACCTATTGACCAATGATTCAATGACTTAAAATTATGCAATTTACGGCGGCACAAATAGCAATGATGATTAACGGCCAAGTAGAAGGAAATCCTGATATAGCCGTTACTTCTTTTGGTAAAATTGAAGAGGCTGATGCAGGCCAACTCACTTTTTTAGCCAATCCTAAATATGAGAAATTTTTATACAGCTCGAAGGCTTCTCTAATTATCATCAATGAAGCACAGGAATTAAAAGAGCCTGTTAGCGCTACTTTAATAAAAGTGCCCGATGCATACTCAGCGTTTGCTATACTTTTAGATAAATACCAGCAAATTAAGCAACAACAATTAAAAGGAATACAACAACCAGCCTATATTGATGCAACTGCAAAAATTGGCGAAAACGTTTTTATTGGAGCTTTTGCCTACCTGGGCAAAGATGTGATAGTTGCTGATGGCGCAAAAATATATCCAAATGCATATTTAGGAGATAGTGTTCATGTAGGAGAAAACAGCATAATCCACCCTGGTGTAAAAATTTACCACGATTGTATCATTGAAAAAAACGTAACCATACATGCAGGCACTGTTATTGGCAGTGATGGATTTGGATTTGCGCCACAGTCGGACGGTACGCTTAAAAAAATACCACAGATAGGAAACGTTGTTATTCAAGACGGAGTGGAAATTGGCGCTAATACAACTATAGACAGAGCAACCATTGGGAGTACTTTAATAAAATCGGGGGCGAAGTTAGATAACCATGTGCAAATAGCACATAATGTTGAAGTAGGCAATAATTCAGTAATTGCAGCACAGGCGGGCATTAGTGGCAGTACCAAAATTGGTAACGGTGTAATGATTGGTGGGCAGGCTGGGATAGCCGGCCATTTGCAAATTGCTGATGGTTGTAAATTAAATGCACAAAGCGGTTTGGGTAAATCATTAAAAATAGCAAATACAGCAGTAACGGGTTCTCCGGCATACGAATATGGTGCAGCTATACGCAGCCAGGCAACGGCAAGAAATTTACCGGAACTGCAAAAAAGAGTATTGGAACTGGAAAGGTTGCTGAAAGAAATAATGGAAAAAAGCAACGCCTGACTTGTGTCCTCCTTTGTCTTTCACCTATCCTAAAAACACAACTTAACATTTTGTTTGCCCTGCTGCCTGAAAAATAAAATATCTTTGTTGCTTACAAGTTAAACACGAAAAGTCTTACCCAATCATTAAAGTTACCTCTTGCGTATTTTTAAACATATCATTTCCCTTCTACTTTTTGTTTTTGCCATTATTGATTCCTCGGGACAAACACTAACCATTTCTGGAACTGTAATCGACGGCCATACCAAGGAACCAGTAGCTTGGGCTTCTGTTTATTTTGCAGGAACAGGTATTGGTCAGTCAACAGACAGTGCCGGGCAGTTTACCCTCATTGTAAATAATTTTAAGGCCGATACTTTAAAAGTGAGTTTTATAGGATTTGAATTGTACCGGATACCGGTTACGATGCTGCAGAACAACAAATCGGTCAACATACAATTAGAACGTGGTACAGCAAAAGGCGAAGTCGTAATTAGAGCCAAATGGAACCGGGGCCTTTATTTGTGGAAAAAAATAATGAGCAAAAAGAAACAGTACAACCGGTACGATTTAAATAACTTTAGTTACGAGGCCTACAACAAACTGGAAGTTGATATCAAAAATTTTAATGCGAATAAAGCTCGCAAAAATTTTTTGTTGAAGAGTTTTTCTTTTGTTTTTGATAATATGGACAGCACCTCAGAAGCGGTACCTTTTTTACCCGCCTACCTGCTCGAAAGCATTAGCGATTATGCCTATCAGCGCAATCCAGAAAAATACTCCGAACACATAAAAGCCAGTAATACCAAGGGTTTTAAGAACGAAAGTTTCAGTAAATTGCTGGGTGTAATGAACCAGAATGTAAACATTTACAGCAATTTTGTAAATGTGATGGATAAGGATTTCATCAGTCCTTTTAATGACAATGCCGATAATTATTACATTTTTACGGTACCGGATACGCAGATAGTTGCTGGTAAAAAATTATTCCATTTTGTTTTCAACTCAAAACGGCCGGGGCAAAATACCTTTAGCGGCGATGCATGGGTTACCGACAGCACCTACCGGATAACCAAAATAAATATGTACTTGGGCAAGGAAGCCAATATCAATTTTATTGACCGTATCAGCGTTTTTCAGGAGTTTATTCCCATCAATGATTCTGTCATCTTTTTAACCCGCGATAAATTCTTTGCCGATTTTCGGGTGCTGGGTAAAAACTCCCTTACGCTTATCGGCCGAAAAACAACATCCTATAAAGACATCGTCATCAACAACGATTCGTTAACCAATAGTTTTAAAGATCAACACTTAGAGGAAGTGGTAACCAGCGAAAGAAATGTAAACAACTACACCGACTCGGCCTGGAAGAATTTACGGCACGATACTTTATCGAAAAATGAAAAAGCCATTTACGAAACCATCGACAAATTGATGGAAATGCCAAAATTTCAAAAATTTCAACGCAACCTCAAGTTTTTGGCAGGTGGTTACAGAGATATTGGCAAGTTTGAAATTGGGCCTTGGTTTAACTGGGTTAGTGCCAACCAGTGGGAAGGCACCCGATTCAGATTTGATTTAGGTACCAATAAAAAGCTAATGAAAGATGTGTACCTACATGGTTATCTGGCTTATGGTACCCTTGATAAAAAATTTAAAGGACAGGCAGAAGCATACTGGATAATTAATAGACAGCCAAAACGTATCCGTTTGCACTTATCTTATCAGAATGATGTTGATAATGGCATCAGCCAACTCGGCGAAGTAAGTCAGGATAATATTTTTTCGCTGGCCATTCGCAAGCCCGGCGTAACCCGCAAGTTCATCAATGTTAAAGACATCCGTTTAGAGGTTTTCAACGATCTGGGCAAAGGGTTTTCTACCGAGTGGTTTGTGGCGCACAGGCAATATACGCCGCTGCTTAATTTACCGGCGCTGTCAAATTTCCCGGTAAGTAATGGCACGCCACTTACAAATTTTGAAGTGGCTGTTAAACTGCGTTTTGCCTATCTGGAAAGATTTATTGAAACGGATTATAACCGCTACAGTTTAGGTACAAAATACCCAGTTGTTGAACTTACGGCTGCCAAAGGTTTTGCCGGTGTGTTTAACAGTGCATACAATTACAGCAAGGTTTCGCTGTTGGTAAAAGATATGATGAAGATATCGCCATACGGCGTTTTGTATTACCGAGTGTACGGCGGAAAAGTATTTGGCGCTATGCCTTTTACCAACCTCGAGAATCATCCGGGTAACGACCTGTATTATTACAACCCCTTTGCATTCAACCTCATGAACCGTTTCGAATATTTAAGCGACCAATACGCTGGTGCAAATGTGGAACATAATATCGGTTCGGGCCTTTTCAGGTTCATCCCCATTACCCGAAAATTAAAATGGCGGCAGTTCTGGACTGCAAAAATGCTTTTGGGTTCTCTCAACAGCGAAAACATTGCTATCAACAACAAAACCAACAGCTTTAAAACCTTAAACGGCAAAACTTATATTGAGCTGGGTACAGGTATTGATAATATTTTCAAGGTCTTCCGCCTCGATTTCGTCTGGCGGGTTTCTCCGGCACCTTCCTATGCAGGTACAAAATCCAAATTTGGCATTTTTGGCAGCTTCCAACTCCAGTTTTAACCAAGTTGAAGCCCAGTACGCTATAAATTCTGTGGACAGCATATTTTAAATATCTTTGCCAACAAAATTTAGTGGAACACATGGATAAAAATTTTAATCCAGATAAGCAGCATACATTAGTAAAAGCAGTAAGTATCTCCGGCACAGGCCTTCATTCGGGTATTGAGGTAGATATGACACTTAAGCCTGCAAACCCCGGGTTTGGTTACCAGTTTCAGCGCACCGACCTGCCAGGCGCACCGGTAATAAAGGCCGATTGCGATTTAGTTACCGATACATCGAGAGGAACAACGCTGGTAAAAGGCGATTGTAAAGTGAGCACGGTTGAACATATATTGGCGGCTTTAGTAGGTATGGGTGTAGATAATTGTTTGATTGAACTCAATGGTCCGGAGATTCCGATTATAGATGGCAGCAGTGGACCCTTTGTTGATATTATTGCAAAAACCGGTGTACTGGAGCAGGAGGCCGCTAAAGTGTGGTACAGCATCGATACCAATATTTCTTATTTTGATGAAGATAAAAAAGTAGAAATGACTGCCCTCCCAGCAGTTAATTACCAGATAACAACGCTCATAGATTTTAACAGTCCGGTTTTAGGTACCCAACACGCCAGTTTAAAATCGATGAAAGAGTTTCAAACTGAAATTGCAACTTGTCGTACTTTTTGTTTTTTGCATGAGCTGGAAATGCTGCTGGATAATAATCTGGTAAAAGGAGGCGATATCAATAATGCAATTGTAGTTGTTGATAAACCGGTTACCGACGAAGAGATGGCTCGGCTGGCAAAAGCTTTTGGCCGTAACAAGGTTGAAATTAAAAGCGAAGGCTATCTAAATAATCTAGAACTGCGTTTTGCCAACGAACCTGCCCGACATAAATTATTAGATGTAGTTGGAGATTTGGCTTTGATAGGCTATCCCATTAAAGCCCACATAATTGCAAACCGTCCCGGCCATAGCAGCAATGTGGAGTTTGCAAAAAAGATAAAGCAGTACATCAAAAAAAATAAACACACCCGGGATATACCCAATTACGACCCCAATCAGGAACCGATTTACACCCAGCAGCAAATTGAAAAAACACTGCCGCACCGTTTTCCGTTCATTATGGTTGATAAAATCATTGAGCTAACCGACACGTTGATTGTGGGCATTAAGAATGTTACCGTTAATGAATATTTCTTTCAGGGACATTTCCCCGAAAACCCGGTAATGCCAGGAGTTTTGCAGGTTGAGGCTTTAGCACAAACCGGTGGCTTACTTTGCATAAATGCGATGCCAGATGGACAGTACGACACCTATTTTTTGAAAATTGATAATTGTAAATTCAAACAAAAAGTAGTTCCTGGCGATACCTTAATTTTAAAGATGGAATTAACAGAACCGATACGCAGGGGTATTTGTGTAATGAAAGGAAGTGTGTACGTGGGCAATAAACTTTGTACCGAAGCGGATTTAACGGCGCAACTTGTAAAAAGAAAATAACCCGTTAATTTGTTTATCCGTTTCAACATAAACAGCGAAAGCGGTACCAAATAATAAACCAACTAACAAATAACCAATAAACAACCTGATGATTCATCCGCACACATACATACATCCAAATGCCAAACTGGCAACCAATGTAAAGGTTGATCCCTTTAGTGTTATTCATCAAAATGTTGAAATTGGCGAAGGCACCTGGATTGGCAGTAATGTTACCATTATGGAAGGTTCCAGAATTGGAAAGAACTGCCGCATTTTTCCGGGCGCAGTAATTGGAGCCATTCCGCAGGATTTAAAATATGATGGTGAAGAAACCACTGTTGAAATTGGCGACAATACAACCATCCGTGAATTTGTAACCGTAAACCGTGGTAGCAAAGACAGATGGACAACCAAAGTTGGTAACAACTGTTTGATAATGGCTTACAGTCACATAGCACACGATTGTATTGTAGGTAATAACTGTATCATGAGCAACAACACGCAAATGGCCGGTCACGTAACCATGGGCGATAACTCAATACTTGCAGGCATGTGTGCGATACACCAGTTTGTACAAATAGGGCAGCATGCATTTGTGGCAGGGGGGTCGTTGGTAAGCAAAGATGTGCCTCCTTATATTAAAGCTGGCCGCACACCATTAAGTTATGCCGGTGTAAACTCTGTAGGGTTAAAACGTAAAGGTTTTACTTTAGACAGAATTAATAAGATTCTCGATATTTACCGCATTATTTATAACAAATCGATGAACACATCGCAAGCACTTAATTTTATAGAAGAAGAATTACCGGCAACTGATGAGCGTGATGAAATTGTAACTTTTATCAGAGAAAGTGGCCGCGGTATTATTAAGCGCTTTACCAAGGGAAGCATGGAAGACGAATAAGTAAATCTTAGTGCTACTTTGTGCCTTCGTGTCCTTTGTGGTTCAAAAATGCAAATCAGTTTATCAAATACAGGCAAACGCTATAACCGGGAGTGGATTTTCCGCCGCTGCAATTATGAATTTTATTCCGGTAAAAATTACGCCATCACTGGTCCAAATGGTTCAGGAAAATCAACACTGTTACAGGTTATAGCTGGTGCTACTATGCATAATGAAGGCAGCGTTGAGTATAGTTTGGATAAAGACAAGATAGCACCAGAAAAACATTATAATCATATTTCCCTTGCTGCTCCTTATTTAGAATTGATAGAAGAAATGACTGCAAAAGAAGCTTTGGAATTTCATGCAACATTTAAACCGCTTATTCAATCTTTGTCCATTGAAGGGATGTTGCAGATTGTAGGACTTGAAAAAGCCATCAACAAACAAA
Organism: Ferruginibacter sp.; assembly: GCA_046595125.1. Classification (GTDB taxonomy): domain Bacteria; phylum Bacteroidota; class Bacteroidia; order Chitinophagales; family Chitinophagaceae; genus Ferruginibacter. The sequence goes on along the minus strand of JBKJPN010000039.1, from coordinate 2,915 downwards.
TTCGTTATTATAGCAGCGGAATGAAGCAACGGCTAAAGCTGGCGCAGGCTTTTTTCAGCAATACGCCCATCCTTTTATTGGATGAACCAACAACTAATCTTGATGCTGATGGCATTGCATTATACCACAACCTCATCAGCAATTACACCAGAGACAAACTGGTTACTGTAAGGAGGAATGTAAAACAGGAATATGATTTTTGTGAAGGAGTTATTGAGATTGGGAATTATAAATAACCGCAACCAGTAGTTGAGGCGCAAATCTGCGAAATCAAATCAATCAATCCAATCTGCGATTATCGCTTACTCGCTATCAGCAAATTCAAATCGGTAAATTTCAAATCAAATCTTTCGCTCAGGAAAAAATTGGTAAGGCTTCCTTTATATAAATAAATACCGCTGCGGATATTTATTTTATGCCACACAATATGGTCAATACCGCCGTCATCACCCGTTTCAAGCATCAGCGGCATTAATACATTGCTTATAGCTTGAGATGCCGTACGGGCAAAACCGCTGGGAATATTAGGTACGCAATAATGTATCACATCATATTTTCTAAACACCGGCTTTTCATGACTGGTTACTTTACTGGTTTCAAAACAACCGCCATGGTCAATACTTACATCAACAATTACGCTGCCCGGCCGCATATTGCTTACCATTTCATCTGTAACTACAATCGGCGTTCGGCCCAATGCGCCACTTAGTGCTCCAACAGCTACATCGCATGTTTTTAATTGCTTGGCCAAAATTTTTGGTTCAACCACCGAGGTCCACATACGCACGCCGATGTTATTTTGAAGCCGTTTTAACCGGTATATACTGTTATCAAAAACCTTTACACTGGCACCCATGGCCAAAGCAGTACGGGCAGCATATTCACCCACAATTCCTGCTCCAATAATAATAACTTTTGTTGGCGGTATGCCACTGATTCCACCCACTAATACACCTTTCCCATTATTTGCCTTACTTAAATACTGTCCGGCAATCAGCATTACTGCACTGCCGGCAATTTCACTCATGCTGCGTACAATGGGGTTATGTCCGGTATCATCTTTTAAATTTTCGAAACTTAGTGCGGTGATTTTTTTGTCCATCATCTTCTGCAAAATCTCCCTTTTCATAATAGCCATATGAATGGGAGAAATGATGGTTTGGTTAGGTTTCAGCAGTTCACATTCGCTTTCACTAACCGGCGCACTCTTAACAATTATATCGCACTCAAAAACTTCCTTTTTGTCATGTGCAATTTTTGCACCGGCTTCGCTATAATCATTATCGGTATAGCTGGCGCCGTCACCTGCATTGGTTTCCACTACAACCCGATGCCCATTCGCAATCATTACCGCAACGGCTTCGGGCGTTAAAGCAATCCTGTCTTCGTTAAAAGAATTTTCTTTTGGTATTCCAATCAACAATTCGGTGCCCTTGGGTTTTATGTCCAGCGTTTCCTCCAAAGTTTCGTAGGTAAAAGACGGTGACACAAAGGGTTTTGATGAAGCCATAGCAGGTTATTTGAAAGCCTGTAAATTACAAATTATATTCGAGCTTTCGGGTAATATCATCAACCGAACTTATCGTTAGATGCAACGTATTATCAGGGAAAATACCCGCAGCTTTCTCTGGCCATTCTACAAAACATACATCGCCACTGAATAAGCAATCTTCAACTCCAGCATTCATTGCTTCATTTTCATCTTTAATGCGATACAAGTCCATATGATAAACCGTTTGTCCGTTTATGGTGTTGTATTGATTAATGATTGAAAAAGTAGGGCTGGAGATTGTATCCTTAACTCCAATCACTTCGCATAAAGCATGTATAAAAGTTGTTTTGCCTGCCCCCATCTCTCCATGAAATGCAAATACTTTGCAATCTTTCGTATCAGCTATCAATTGTTTGGCTGTTTCTTGTATTTGTTCCAGTTTAAAATTTACCTCCATGTTGCAAAGATATTTTCCTTCATTAGTAATCAGGCCAAAATTACAATCAATAATTTTGCATTATGGAAAAAGTTGACTGGAAAGTAGAAGGAATGACCTGCACCAACTGTGCATTATCAATTGACCGCTACCTGAAAAAAGAAGGCTTAAATCAAGTAAAAGTGAATTTTATTGGTGGCGAAGTAAGCTTTGAACTGGATGGAAACAAATCGAAAGAAGAACTTACCAAAGGTATTTCCGACTTGGGGTACAAAGTTACGGGAGAGGGTGTCTCCACCCCAACTCCAAATTCCATCCCGATAACTATCTGGACCAATTTCTTTAAAAACCACCTGCAACGCTTCCTCTTCTGCCTCCCTTTTACTTTAGTGTTGATGTTACACATGTTTCCCTGGCACCCGGCTTTTTTGATGAATCCCTGGATTCAACTTGCTATTTGCATTCCCGTTTACTTCGTTGGCATGGGTTATTTTGGGGTGAGTGCGATTAAAAGTTTACGCCGCGGCATACCCAATATGAATGTGCTGATAGCCATTGGTGCCACTGCTGCATTTGTGTACAGTCTTATCGGCAGTATTGGAGGTTTTGGAATGGACTATATTTTTTACGAAACAGCAGCAACTATCATCACCCTTGTTTTTTTAGGCGAATGGGTTGAGCACCGCTCGGTTGCCAGCACCCAAAAAGAATTAAACAAACTAGCTGCTACGCAAAAAGTAATGGCAAATATGATTGCTTTTGATGATGCCCATCAGGAGCAGATATTTCCGATAGAAAATATATTTCTTAAAACCGGTGATCTGCTGCTGATAAAAAGCGGAGAACAGGTGCCGGCTGATTGTAAAATACTGTGGGGAGAATGCCGGGTAAATGAATCTATTATCACCGGGGAAAGCTTACCCGTATCAAAATTTAAAAAAGTTTTTCTTATCGGTGGGAGTGTGCTGGAAGACGGGCTTGTAAAAA
>JBKJPN010000111.1:0-24146 GCA_046595125.1 Ferruginibacter sp. | reverse complement strand
TTATAATTAATGGTTGCTTCTGTAAGCTTCAGCAAAGTTTCCAGCGCTTTATTTTCCCGGCTGTTTACCAGAAACAATGAACTTTCCCCATTAAAAAATCTTGTTTCCTCTCCGCGTTGCAGTAACAGGTAATTGTTGTAGGTTCTTTGCAAAAGGCTTATCTGTAATTTATAATTTACCAGCTGGTTGTAATAATTTTTGATCTTGTTCGCAATTACAGTTTCTTTCTGGTTAAAAGCCAGTTCGGTTTCTGTAATTTTTAGTTTAGCCAGTTTGTATGCTCCTCTTCCCTGGCTTATTCTTAGCGGCATACTGAAACTCACACCGTAACGGTAATTATTATCGAACAGCGCTTTGGTAGCGGTTGACGCAATATCATACCCTTTTCCTAACTGATTATACTTTACATCAAGCTTAGGTAACAGATCCTGAAATTTTAATTTTCTATCTACAACCAATGCATCCAATTTGAAATTGTACATCATCAATTCCGGGTGGGTTGTTTTAGCATCGGCAACAAGTGTTTCCAGCTCGGGAAAAATCACGTTGTCAAATAATTCATCCAGTGTTTTTTCGGGAGTTACAGTGCCCATAGATAATTCGTAGGCTTCGTTATTTTCTTTCCATAAAAAATTGTTCAATAGTACGGTTGCATTTTGCCAATCAAGCAAAGCGTCATTTTGAAAATATTCATACGATTGCAACTGAGCCGTTGCTTCGGTGGTATCAATGGCAGCTTTTTCGCCGTTGCGGAAAGCAGCAGTTACCATACCTGTTCTTTTTTTATTAACGGCGATAATATTATCGTAATTTTTATAATTGATATACGCCTGCACCCATTTCCAGTATGCTTCGGTTGCTTCTCTCATCAAATCGTTCAACATTATTTTTCTTTCCTGGTCAGATGCGGCCGCCATTATTTTTGCTTGTTTGAGTGTTGCCCTTCTTTTATCCATCAATAAATTTTTTGCAAGGGGAATACTAATGCCGGCAAAACTGGATTTACCAACAGTTTCCTGCGGATCGGTTCGTCCACCAGCCAGATACTCAATCCCTGCCTGTACTTCTATTCCGTACCAGGTTGGGATATTCAATTGCGAGGAATTATTCTGGTAATAGTTAACGCCATCAAATGTTTTATTGCCACCATCTGTTTCGAAAACGGGATCAAACCCGCCTCTGGCTATAGTCAATTCTGCTTTGGCTTTACTCACTTGTATCTGAGCCTGTTTGGCTACTGGATGATATTTTTTTACGATCTGCAAAAAACTGTTAAGCGATAGAACCCGCAAACTGTCGTACGCCGATGAAGTTGCGGCAACAAACAACATGCAACAGGTTATAATTAAAGATTTCATGTTATTTTTTATTTTCTTTTTCTGTATCTGGTTTGTAGTAGTCAGGTGGAAAACCATTGATGTTTCGCCATAACTCGTACCACACGGGCACATTTTTTAATAAAGCAATACCTTGACAACCGGTACCAATTTTTAATTCCTTTGGCCATGTTCTATGATAATCAATATCCTCAGTAATCAACACCCTGAATTTGCCGTTGCTACTCACTGAATTTTCAATGGCAACCACTTGACCACTAAAAATACCATAAGAAGCTTTGGGCCAACCGCTGAAAACAATGGCCGGAAATCCATCAAAAATAAAACGCACTTTTTGCCCAAGATTTATTAACGGCATATCCATCGGCTTAACAAAAAGCTCAACTGCATATTCAATTTCTTTGGGAACAATCTGTACCAGCATTTCACCTTCTTTTATTATTTCGCCAATACCTGCTTTTTTTGCTCGGGTAATTTGCCCGGCCTGTGGCGCCGTAATAAAATACATGCCGCTACGGATATTATAATTGCTGTACTGGTTTTCTAATTTGGCAATATCTTTTTGGCTGCCGGCTATTTGCGATAAAGACTGAAACTGTTCTCCCTGTGTCTTAGAAGCTTTTTCGGTATAATCTTGATTTATAGCATCCATTTCTAAAGCAGCAATCAATAATTCTTGACGGGTACTGGCAATTTTATTTTCGGCAACAATTTTTTTCGACAAGCTATTTTGATACGTGAGATTTCGTTGCTCAAGTTGTGTAAGCGAAACCAAGCCACTATCGTACATTGCCTGTTGTCTTTTAAATTGCTGTAATCCAATTTTATAATCGTTGGCTGCTGCAATGTTTTCCATGCTATCGCTTTGCAACTTTAGTTTTAATTGCTGCACTTTGTTTAGCAATTGATTTTGTTTTAATTGCCTGTTATTGCTGATAGCGCCTATCTGTACATCGGCTGCACTCACTTTTCCTTTATAGTATTCAATGCTTTGCTGGCTGGCCGTTATCTGCTCGCCAGTGCGGTTGAGTAATTTTGGATCAAGGTAATCGTCCTTTACTTCACTTATTTGTAAGATGGTATCGCCGGCATTTACAAAATCGCCTTCTTTAACATACCACTTGGTTATTTTACCGGGGATGATGCTGTTCAATTCCTGTGGTCGTTGTTCCTGCCTTAACGAAGTAACGTTTCCAGTACCTCTCAAATTCTGCGTCCAGGGCATGAGTAATAGAATTAATAGGCAGACTATAAATCCAATAAGCCAGTATTTTATTTTACTTGATTTATTGTGCCGGTAAATAGTTGTATATGCTTTTAAATTTTGCATGGTATTATTTTTTATCATTTACGATGGTGGTGCTACCTTCTTTTTGCATAACAATGATTTTATCGCATTGCCTTGCATAAACTTCATCGGTGGTAACAATCAAAATGGTGGTATCATTCATTTCGGTGAGTAACATTTGCTTTATCTGGTTTTGATACTGCTGTTCAATTCCGGTCCAGGGCTCTTCCAATAATAATAGTCTTGGCTTGTTTAACAAAGCACGTACCAGCAGGATTTTTTTAATTGCATGCGTTGGTAGTTTTTTTCCATTGGCATTTAGGTGTGTGTCGAAGCCATTTTTTAAACTGCTGATATATTCAGTTAACCCGGCTTTTTCACAGAGCTGTTGAATTTCTTTCAAATCAACATTTTTTAAACCCATGCAAATATTATCCATCAGCGAGCCTTCAAAAATATCCTGAAAGCTGATGATGACACCGGTTTTATTGCGCAGTGAAGGGATGTTGTAGTTTTTGATAGGAATATCATTGATTAAAATTGAACCTTCAAAATCGGAATAGCTTCCGGCTATCAATCTTAATAAAGTTGATTTACCCGAGCCTTCTTCTCCTTGTATACAAACTTTTTCGCTGGCGTCGATTCTGAAGGTTACATTCTTTAGAGCCGGAGCTATATTATCAGGGAAAGCAAATGTGGTATGCAGCATATTTACGCTAATGCCCTCCTGCTCATCGGCCAGTTCAACCGTTCCGCCCGATTCTGTATCGAGATCGGTGATGTTTTCAATTTTCTCAACCGTGGTTAACACATCGTAAACACTATCCAGATTTTGAATTAGTTTTTCAACCGAATTGATGATTGTGAGTATTACAATTTCTGCTGCAATAAACTGGCCTACATTCAACTGTTGCTCTAGTAACAAATAAGTTCCTACAATTAACATAGCCGCAGTTACCAGTGTTTTAAAACCAACCAGCGTTTTAAACTGAATCTCCAGTATTTTGTAATGGCTGGTCCGGCTTACCAGGTAATCGGTAATGTGTTTGTCGGTCTTCTCAACAAAAAAATCTGGGGATTTAGCAAACTTGATAGAGCGAACCGTACGGGCCATTTCCTCCAGCCACTCTGCCACTTTATATTTATGGGTGCTTTCCTCGATGCTGGCTTTTAATCCCCTTGTTCCCGAAAAATAGAGAATTGCCCAGATGATAAGAATAAGAAAACTACCAAAGGCGATAAACACCGGATGATAAAAAGATAGAAGGATTAAGCCAAACAGAATCTGGATGATAGCTAATGGAAAATCAAGTAATAGTTTGGCAAGGCTTTTCTGCAAAGTTCCAATATCAAAATAACGGTTCATTAATTCGGGCAGATAATGATTGTCGATGGAAGACAATTTAATGGCTGGAATTTTATTGGATATGGCAAACGCATACCGCACAAATATTTTTTGCTGAATTTTTTCGGTAACCTGCATTTGTTTTACCTGCATTACCCCGCCTATAAAAACACTTAATACAATAAGTACAATTAGCAGGATAATTGATGAGGAGGTAGTGCTGGTTTGGGCAAAACCAATCAATGCCTGGATACCAACCGGGATAGAAAGCAAGATCAACCCTTTCATGATGGCATAAAAATAAATGGATGATATTTCCTTACTTTCCAGTTTTACCAGATTGAATATACGGGTAACAGGACTCGGTCTTCCGGTCATAATGTTTAAATTTTGTATGCGCTTAAGTGAAACTGATTCCGGAGAATATACCGGATATCAGCGTATTAATTGAAAAACAGGAAAATTAAATAAAATCTGGCGGGGGAGTTTCCACCTGATGTAAAAGCTGGGTTTTATCGATGTGTGCCTGTTGAGCAGGATTGGCTAATGGATTGATAAATGCAGAATCCATATTGTATACACAAACAATTTCCTTTGCTTTTTCTTTTTTGCTCTCGTCAACCTTTGAATCCTCCATATCATACACACAGGTAACAGACTCTTTACTCAGGAGTTCCTTAACCGGTAATGTGTAGGCGGCTGTAATGACTAAGAATAATATGTTTATGAGCAATTTCATTAATTGGCGCAAAATTGCTGTAATTGCCGCATAAGGCAATATATTTTTTGTAATAATCTTGTAAAATTTGGGCTAATTAAATCAGTTAAACTAAATATTCAACCCGCCGCAGGCGCTTATTACCTGCCCAGTAACATAACTACCCATATCGCAGGCTAAAAACAAACACACATTGGCAATATCTTCTGTGCTGGCAAAGCGCCCCAGCGGAATATCTGCTTTGTATTTATCGGCGCCTTCGCCTTCTTTTAAATAACTGGTCATATCGGTTTCTACAAAACCCGGCGCCACAGCATTGCTGCGGATATTGCGGCTGCCAAGTTCCTTGGCGATGCTTTTTGTAAAACCAATGATACCGGCTTTGCTAGCAGCATAACTGCTTTGTCCGGCGTTACCCATTTCGCCAATACCACTGCTCATGTTGATGATGCTGCCACTGCGGGCTTTCATCATGGGGCGTATTACCTGTTTCGTCATGTTAAACACGCTTTTCAAATTAACCTGCATCACATCATCCCATTGCTCGGGTGTCATGCGCAGCAATAAATTATCTTTTGAAATACCGGCGTTGTTAACACATATATCTATCGAGCCAAATTCTTTTATAACATCATTTACAAAACTTTCGCAGGCAGCAAAATCGGCAGCATTGCTTTGGTAAGATTTGGCTTTCACACCCATAGCTATCAGTTTTTCTTCAAGCGCTTTTGCTTTTTCTGCGCTGCCATCGCTTACATAAGTAAATGCAACATTGCAACCATGTTCAGCAAACTTAATAGCAATACCTTCTCCAATTCCTCTGGCGGCGCCGGTAATAATTGCATTTTTTCCTTCTAATAATTTCATGTTGTAATTTTTATTCAATTCGGTATTTAAAATACAGCTTTATTTTTTATGGCAAGAATTTCTTCCAGCATGTTTCTTTCATTACTAAGCCTGGGTACTTTGTGTTGCCCGCCCAGCTTGCCTTTGCTCCGCAACCACTCGGTAAAAATACCACTGGGTAATTTATGTACAATGGGCAAACGCAAAGCTATACTTTTATACCGCTTGGCTTCATAATCGCTGTTGATATTTTTTAATTCATTGTCAAGCTCAACAATAAAATTATTAAAATCGTCTGGCTCTTTGTCAAATTCCACCAGCCACTCATGAGCGCCGTTATTGTTGTCGCTAAAATAAACCGGTGCTGCCGTATAATCATTAACCACCGCATTTGTTATTTCGGCGGCATAGGCAATTGCTCGGTCGCTGTTATCAACAATTACTTCTTCGCCAAAAGCATTCATGTAATGTTTTAAACGGCCGGTTATTCTTATTTGATATGGATTGAGACTGGTGAACTGCACCGTATCGCCAATAAGATAACGCCACAAACCACCGGTTGTGCTGATGACAACAGCGTAGTTTTTCCCCAACTGTACTTGATTTAGTCCAACGGTTTTTGGATTTTCTTTTTCGTATTCTTCGGCGGGCATAAACTCATAAAAAATACCGTGTTCAGTAAAAAGCAACATTCCTTCATCATCTGGACTAACTTGCGCTGCAATAAAACCCTCACTGGCATTGTATATCTCCAGGTAATTTATTTTGCCGCCAATTATTTTTTCAAATTGTTCTTTATAGGGAACAAATGAAACGCCGCCGTTAATGTACAGTTCTAAATTGGGCCACACTTCTTTAATGGTTGTTTTGCCTTTTATTTCTAAAATTCGTTTTAATAAAAGTAATGTCCAGGTAGGAACACCTGCAAGCGAGGTTACATTTTCTTCAGCTGTTACTTTTGCCAGCGTTTCAATTTTATTTTCCCATTCATCAAGTAGGGCAACACTTAATTCAGGGGTACGTATCCACTGCCCCCAAAACGGCGAGTTTTGCATGAGTACGGCACTTAAATCTCCATATTGTATGTTTTCGTTGTGCTGATTTATTTGATGAGAGCCGCCAACTACTAATCCTTTGCCGGTTAGCAAATCGCTAGAAGGGAAATTTTTGTAATAATTACTCAGTAAATCTTTACTGGCTTTAAAATGATTTTCATGTAAACTTTCTTCGCTAATGGGGATGAATTTACTTTTATCGGATGTAGTGCCTGATGACTTGGCAAACCAGGTAACAGGCGTATTCCATAATATATTTTCTTCGCCATCCATCATTCGATGGATGTAAGGTTTTATATCATCGTAGGTATGAATGGGTACATTTCTTTTAAACTCCTTTAAAGTAAAAAGTTTTGAAAAATTGTATTTGCGGCCAAACTCGGTGTATTGAGCTGCCGTTACAAGTTCCTGTAAAACCTCACGTTGCACTGCTACAGGGTGTTTGCTCCAGTTTTCGATACGCCAAAGGCGCATGCGGGCTAATTTGGATATGGCAGATGAAAGCAGCTTCATTTAGCGCCAAGATAAATAATTATCGGGCAGCTTCATCATGTAAATAATCCTTTCGCTTTAATTCGAAGTTTTTACCCAAATATAAACGCCTTACTTGTTCATCTCCTGCAAGCTCTTCGGCAGTGCCATGCGTAAATATTTTGCCATCAATTAATAAATACGCACGATCACAAATAGAGAGGGTTTCGTTTACATTATGATCGGTAATGAGGATACCGATATTCCGAAATTTTAATTTGGCAACAATTGCCTGTATATCTTCTACAGCAATGGGATCAACGCCTGCAAAAGGTTCGTCCAGTAAAATAAATTTGGGGTCCACCGCCAAGGCACGGGCAATTTCTGTTCTTCTTCTTTCGCCCCCACTTAATGTATCGCCATTATTTTTACGAACCCGCTGTAGGTTAAATTCATCTAGTAGTGTTTCCAGTTTTACTTTTTGCTGCGCCTTACCCAATTTCGTCATTTCTAAAACTGCCAGTATATTATCTTCCACACTCAGTTTTCGAAAAACGCTGGCTTCTTGCGGTAGATAACCAATACCCATCTGCGCTCTTTTGTACATGGGCAGCTTGGTAATATTGATATCGTTTAAAAAAACTTCGCCCTCGTCAGGCTTTACCAAACCAACTACCTGGTAAAATGAAGTGGTTTTACCTGCACCGTTTGGTCCCAGCAAACCCACAATCTCTCCCTGCTTTACATTAAAAGAAACATCGTTTACAACAGTACGGCTACCGTAAACTTTTACAAGGTTTTTAGTATGAATGGTTAAACTCAAATGAAGTTATTTGCAACAAAAATAAGGCGAATGAAACAATTGCTGGTACGTATGTTCATTTCTTAACAGTTTATGCTAATAATATAAATCTATTTCTGATTACTATGACCAAATCACTATTTTTAGATAATCATAAACAATTAACAAATGGCAACTAAAATTGGCGTAGCACATAGTAACCGAACCAGCTCTGTTGCTGCCGCCACTGAAGCCGCTTCCAATGCACTGGCAAAAGCTGGTATTACAAAAGCAGACTTTGCGCTTATCTTTTGCAGCGGAAAGCATAATCCGTACGAATTTTTAGAAGGAATAAAGTCTGTATTAGGAGATATTCCAATCATTGGCGGCTCCAGTATAGGCATCATTACGGATGACTTTATAGGCTATGAAGGATTTGAAGTGGGTGTGACTGTTTTTTCTTCAGACACACTATCATTTAAAGTATTTGCTCAAGCGGATTTAAACATTGATGAAAGATTAGCAGGTGAAAATTTAGGAAAACAAATTGATGCTGTTAAAGGAAACCTTGATCAGGCTTTGCTGGTGTTTTATGATTCGAGTAAGCAACAAAATCCTCCTATGCTGAATTTCGCAACCTGGCTTTTTGAAGGGCTGGAGCGTCATCTGCCAAAAAATATTACCTGCGCCGGTGCCGGTTTACTGGCCGATATGCAGTTAAACAGCACCTATCAATTTTATAATAACGAAGTGCGCCAACAAAATGTAGTGGCGGTTTTAATATCGGGTAATTGCAATATGCATACGACCATCATGCACGGCTGTAAACCTGCAAGTGCTTATCATACCATTACCAAAGCAGAAGGACCGGTAATTTTTGAAATTGATAACAAGCCGGCATTAGAAGTAATAGACGAATTGCTTGGCAATAATCATTCACTTGAATGGAAAGACTTTTCCTTATTTGTAACATTAGGTGTTAATACAGGAGAAAAATTTGGGGTGTTTGATGAAAAGGAATATGCCAACCGGCTGCTGCTTGCGGTGGATATACCCTCTAAATCATTAATCATGTTTGAACCTGATCTTAAAACTGGCGATGAAATACAGTTGATGAGGCGCAGCGTGGACTTGGATTATATTCAATCAGGGATAGATGAATTAAAATCTAAACTGGATGGGAAAAACCCGATTTTTTCTTTTTATATAAATTGTGCCGGAAGGGCCAAACCTTATGCTGGTGGCGAATTTGAAGATGCAGAAGAAGTGCAGAAAGGGGTAGGCAAAATTCCCTTTATGGGTTTTTACTCCGGGGTGGAAGTTGCCAATGTAAAAGGAAAGCTTCAACCGCTTGACTGGACGGGAGTACTATGTTTGCTTTCGGAATAACTGCTATTTATGGAAACAGCTAATGAAGATATTAATAACCTGCAACAGGAAGTAGAGTACTATAAAAAAAAACTCAACGAATTATCGGGCAGTATAGTAAGCCGGGATTATAAAGTTGCGGAAATGAATAATGAGATCAGGCAGATGCAGACAGGCTTGTCTTTGATTGCAGCTTTAAATCAATTTAAACCCATTGCTGTATTTACAGAGATTTTTGATCATTTCACAGAAGAGATGAATATACAATTACAGAATGACCTTTCATTGGTTTTACTGCCAGTTATTAAAATGCCGGGATATTTTGAACCTTTATTTATTAAAGGAAATCCGGGTGCCGATCTTGCTTTCATCACTGATGAAAGTATCTATATAGAACCAGCATCTTTGCCTGAGCGGGGTTCCCTGTTAGTAAACAGCCAAACTGTTCCTACGCCTTTTATCGAACTGTTGATAAAGCGATTTGGTATCCCTTATTTTATTCTTACACCGGTAGTTGTACAAAAAAAAGCGATAGCTTATTTGTTTACTGGTCGTAAAAAAGAGACGGTACTGTTTGCATCTTCTAGGTTGTTGATGCATAATGCACATGTACTTGATGCTATTGCAGGAGTAATTGCCGCTTTTAAAAATCAGGATGACCAATTTCAGCTTTTGGAAAAAGAACGCTTACGTATCTCAAGCGATATGCATGATGAAATTGGTAGTGGCATTACCCATATTGCTTTATTGAGCGAATTGATTCAAACTCAACACAAAGAAGAATCTGGTTTTAAAAAAGACATCAATGTTATTACTGCCTCAGCTAGGAAATTGGTACAGACCATGAGTGAGATTATCTGGGCAATGAACCCTCAAAATGATTCGTTAGAAAACCTGTTGGCTTATACGAGGGAAAATGCACAGCAATATTTTGAATCACTCAATGTACAATTTGATATTTACTTTCCCGATTCAGTTCCTGATATTAAAATCAGTAATGAACAACGCAGAAATTTATACCTCGTAACTAGGGAGGCGCTCAACAATGCTATGAAGCACTCGGGCGCAGCCAACATACAGTTAAGCATGGAGATTGTAAATAATACCTGTTGTTTCTGCGTAACTGACAATGGTGCAGGAATAAAAGAGAAAATCAATAAACCGGGCCAAAATGGGCTTCCCAATATGAAAAAACGAATGGAGGATATAGATGGCAGTATTGAATGGTTGCCTTTGGAAAAAGGCACTACTGTAAAATACTGGATGCCTGTTTAAAACCAACCTACTACTTTTTTCACACATTAAAATAAAGGACTACACCTACCTTTATAGCCATGACAGCAATAATTATTATAGAGGATGAAGAGAAGATACGGAATTATCTGGGCGCATTGATTGCTGGTTCAGGCGAATTTGATTTGCAGGCAAGCTTTGCTTCGGCTGAAGAAGCGATACTATATTTTGAAAATGGTTTGGGAGACAATATTGAATTGGTATTGACCGATATTCAATTGCCAGCTAAATCTGGTATTGATTTTATTGCCTGGCTAAAACCTTTACGGCCCGAGATTCAGTTTATGGTGTTAAGCTCCTTCAATGATGCCGAGAAAGTTTTTAAAGCGTTGAAGGCAGGCGCTTCGGGGTATATCTTAAAAAATACAGAGGCGGTTAAAATAATAGAGGCGCTTCGTGACCTGCAAAAGGGAGGCAGCCCGATGAGTAATGAAATAGCCCGTAAAGTAGTCAATGCTTTTCAACAGGAGATTGACTATAAAGATGCCAAAGAAAATTTATCAGACCGGGAACGTGAAGTATTACATTGGCTATCCAAAGGATTTAGCTATAAAGAAATTGCCCAAAAATTATTTATTTCTGTTGAAACAGTTCGAACACATATCCGCAATATTTACGAGAAACTTCAGGCTGGCAATAAACAAGAAGCGTTGCGGAAAGCAGGTCTACGGTAAGGCGGTTTAATATTATCCTTTTTCTTCACTACTACTTTTTTCACATTTTTATGATGACGCGGCTTTCGTAATCTTACAAAGTCTTAATTATTAAATCATTTACAAAAACAAAATTCAGAATATGAAAAAGTTGATAGCTTCTCTTATTTTAACAACGATGCTGTTTGCCTGCAATCAATCATCAACCCAAACTACACAGACAAATGCGCCCGTTGACTCCCTGATTACCAATTGGGAAAATGCCTGGAACAATCACGACTCAGCTGCAGTGAGAAACCTATTTGCAGTGGATGCATTGCTTGTTGATGATAATCTTATTGCAATAAACACAGACGAGATTTCAGCTAAATGGATACATCCAAACATCAATCTTCTCAACCATTTAAAATCAATAAAACTCCAGGAGTGGTCAGGTGGTGAAAGGGCTGGCTATACCGGAAAATATGAATTTGATGTTGTGATTAAGGATACTATTGTTGCTCATCCAAAAGGCGTGTACACCATAAACTGGATGAAAACAGATAAAGGAGAATGGAAGGTTACAACTGCCAATATTCATGAGTTAATAGAAAAAAAGTAAAATAGCTACCCGCCTTTGTACTACTTATTTCACACTTTTTCATAAGTAGGTGTCGGCTACTTTGCGCTTGAAATAAAAAATAAAATTTCATCAACCTGTAAAACAAAAAATATGAAACGCACACACATTATTCTTACCCTGTTGGCCATTCTTTCTTTTTCGGCCTGTAAAAAATCAGACAGCACAGCAGCAGCAACTTATACCTGTACCACCTGTAAAACAACCCCAGACGCCATAGCCGCAAACGACGCCAGCAGTAAGGGTATTTATAAAGGCGTTATCATTGGTTCATCGGGAACCATCACAATTAATATTGCAAATAATGGTGCTACAATCACTGCGATAATGGTTATTGACGGGGTAACAGTAAATCTTACTTCGGCTGTTGCATGGGTTGCAGGCCAACCATATGTGGCGGATTTTACCGGAACTATGAACGGCACTGCTGTTACTGTTCGTTTTTCAGTGGGTGTTAACGGCAATACACCTACTGCAACTTCTACTACAATACCTGGGCACACTACAGCTTCTTTAAATGTTGTAAAGGAAACATCAACCGGATTGGTGGAAGTTTTTGAAGGCACTTATCATTCAACAAAACCCGAAGACGGCACATTGTGCTTCATACTATCAAGAACATTAAATACCTGGTATGGTTTTGCAAGGGCAAATGGAACCAATACCTCAGGCACAGCTGGTAGTGGAACGATAAGTAATAATAATTTGATAGACCCAACGCAAAATAATAACAGCTTAGGTACGCTCAACGGGGATAATTTAAATGGAAGCTTTATTGACAACAATGGACGAACTATTACAACAACCGGTAAGCGGACATTATAAAATAATTTCTTTCAAAATCCTTGTGACTCAAACACAAGGTTTTTTTTTATTAAGGGTTTGCCTCGCATTACCTGACTAAAAACCTAATAAATTGAAGCGATTTTTCCGGAACCATTAGATTCCAGCATTTGAGAACCAGCGAAATTTGCTAACGAGTATTTTAACCCGCTAAATGGGTTAAATAAAATCGTTGACAGCTATAATATCTGATATCTTTAAAAATCGAAAATCAACATTTAAACTAAAAACTCTTCTTATGCTAAGAAAAAAATTTTGTTTGCTGTTAATTGTATCATTTAGCAGCACATGCTTGTTTGCCCAAGGTGAGCAAAAAGAGAAAGCCGAAACGCCTGAAAACAAAAACATGGTTAAGTTAAATGTAACAGCCTTGGTTTTAAAAAACATCAGTATTCAGTACGAAAGAGCTGTTGGCAGAAAAGTTACTGTTGCCGGAACT
Organism: Ferruginibacter sp.; assembly: GCA_046595125.1. Classification (GTDB taxonomy): domain Bacteria; phylum Bacteroidota; class Bacteroidia; order Chitinophagales; family Chitinophagaceae; genus Ferruginibacter. Next base: position 11,090 of record JBKJPN010000111.1, on the reverse strand, counting down.
TTCAGGTTTATGCCAAAAGGAAGCATCCCGTTAAAATCAACTTTTAAAAGCCTTGCAAATGACCCTGATACAGAAAAACAAATAGACGATTTAAAAGTTGGCAACATAGCATTTATGCCCGAGGTAAGGTATTATGTTGGCAAGAAGGGGGCGTTTAGAGGATTCTATATCGGCGCATTTGCAAATATTGCCAATTATACCGCTAATGTTCCCATTAAGTATGAAGATGATTTTGGTAACCCCGAAACAATTCAAATGTCGGGAAATTTAACTGGTATTACAGGCGGATTGATGCTGGGCGCACAGTTTAAAATGGGTAACAGGCTTAGTCTAGACTGGTGGATTCTAGGACCAAATTATGGAACCTCAAGCGGAAAATTGTCCGGAAATAAAAACATGAATGCGCTAGAACAGCAGGACCTTAGAGATGAACTAGCCAATTTGGATATTCCTTTAACCAAATTTACTTACGAAGTAAACAGCACTGGAGCAACTATGAATTTTAAAGGTCCCTGGGCTGGTATCAGGGCAGGAATCTGTGTTGGTTTCAGGTTTTAATAGAAAGCTCTGGCAACAGGAGTGCCACAACAATAAAGCAGTGTTTTTTCGGTACATTTACTTTTTTGATATGTACTGAAAATAGGATTTTATGAAACTGTTGTCGACTTATAGATTTTTGTTTGTGTTAGTGCTATTTTTTTTATTTACTTCCTGTCAGAAAGAACTTGAAGGACTAAGTAATGGCACAGTTACCCCTGCCAACCAAAAGCCCAAGCTGGGTACCGTATGGACTTATAATTTTAACCTATGGTACTCCACTGGGGGGCTGAACTATTCCAAAACAATTACTCATAAAGCCAAATCGGAAGAAACGCTGGGAGGAGAAAAATGGCTGAAGATTGTAGACATGGAGACTGATACTACAGTTTATTATTTGAACACTAAAACCGGTGGACTGTTTCAATTTGCGAATAATAGCTCCAACCTGTTTTGTAAATATCCGGCAGTACTAAATGAAACTTATACCAGTTTTAATGATGGTTCATCCGAAGATTTTACGGTTAAGGGGGTTAACGACAGTATTGCAACAGGCATTGGAACTGTACCGGTAAACTATTACGAAGGCGTAAAAGCCGGCGATATTATTGATTTGATATGGTATAATGATAATGCTTGGGTATTATGGAGAACTGTTTATAGAAAACGCCCACCACCATCTGGGCAATACTACAGGTACAGCACCATGTTTATCGGCAGTATTGTATACTAATTTCTCCGAAAGCATTTAACTTTTATTGAACAGCTGTTTTGATAATGTTTGCAGGCTTAAGTATGTTTGCACATTAATTTAAACAATGAAAGTAACAGACCATATAAATCAGGCAAAGGACACACTGATCTCTTTCGAAATTTTACCACCGTTAAAAGGAAAAGGCATTCAGTCTTTGTACCAGCACCTAGATCCTCTGATGGAGTTTAAACCAGCTTTCATAAATGTTACTTATCACCGTAGTGAGCATGTTTTTAAAAAAACGCCCGATGGCACTTTTCAAAAAGTGGTGGTACGTAAAAGGCCCGGTACCGAAAGCATTTGTGCGGCCATTATGAATAAATATAGTGTAGACACTGTACCCCATTTAATTTGCGGCGGATTTGGCGTCAATGAAACCGAAGATGCATTGATAAATTTAAATTATCTGGGCATAGACAATGTATTGGTTTTACGAGGCGATGCTGCCAAAAATGAAACAGCTTTTTTGCCCGAACCCGGCGGACATGAATATGCAAGTGATTTACTGAAGCAGGTCACCGATCTGAACGCTGGCAGGTACCTCGAAGAAGATTTAAAGAATACCAGCCAAACTAAATTTTGTATTGGTGTGGCTGGATATCCAGAAAAACATTTTGAAGCGCCTAATATGGACAGCGACATGCATTACCTTAAAATGAAGGTGGATATGGGTGCCGATTATATTGTTACCCAAATGTTTTTTGATAATGAAAAATTTTATTCTTTTGTAAAAGCATGCCGTGAAGCAGGAATTACAGTACCCATTATTCCGGGGCTTAAACCTATTTATAATAAAAAGCAATTAACAGTATTACCTAAGTTTTTTCATATTGATTTGCCAACAGCGTTAAGCAAAGAACTAATGAAATGCAAAACCGACGAAGAAACAGAGCAGGTAGGAACTGAATGGCTGCTGCATCAATCGCAGGAGCTTAAAAAATTCGGTGTGCCGGTATTGCATTATTATACACTGGGGCGGCCACAAATTGTAGCCAATGTTGTAAAAGAATTATTGTAAAAGAAAACCCTCCGGAAGTCGGAGGGTTTTTAGTTTTCATGCTTGATTAATTATTTTCTGCTTAAAGGAATACCCACTGAAAAACTAAGTGTGCGATACTTGTTTTTATCATTATAAGTATTATTGCTTTCTGTAGAATTTATCTTTGCCAAACCCAGACCGTAATTTACCTTGAACATAACCGATCCTAAATCAATTCCACCGCCAAAATTTAAACCAAAATCAAACCGCTTCAATTTATCATAACCAGCATCTTCCTGCTGCGATGTAAATGGATCGTCGTTACTGAATTTGATACTTTGTGTTGAAGATGACATTAATGGACCAATTTTAGACTCTTGTTTTGAATTTCCGGCAATACCCATGGCCACATAAGGACCTGCGTGAAAAAATACATTGCTTTCTTTTTCAAGCGGAATTTTTACAACAGCGTTTAAAGGTACTTGTAAGTAATACGGATTAAACCTTGATTTTACATAATCTTTTCCTCCATTAAAATACGTTTCGGCTTTAGAGCCATGGCCAGTAAACAACAAGCCCGACTCCAGATCAAATGTAGAGGACAGTCCAAATCTGCCCAAAATGCCCGCATTAAACGAAGGCAGTATATTGTTATCCTCTGTTTGACCATCACTGGTTTTGGTGATATTGGCCAAGTTTAAACCGCCTTGTACATAAATCTGTGCTTTGCTACTGAAGGCTACTGCTGTTGTTAAAATCAGTGCCATTGTTAATTTCCTCATGATATTTATTTTTGTTAATTAATACGGCTTTAAATTTTTCAGATATAGATCAATAATTAGAGCCGTTTTCTAGTAATAATATCCACTTACGCAAAAAGCCTGCCAACTCAATTTGTTGACAGGCTTTTTGCTTGTAAAATTATTGTCATTATTTCAGCAGCGACTGAAAAACAGGCTCGTTAACTTTTATGGGATATTTGTTTTTTAAATCTGCAATCCATTTGTCTTCAAGCAAATTCTGATAATCGTTTATAACCAATCCTTTCGATTCATCGAAGTTGCGTTGTAGCCCTGCGTTATAATAACGTATGAATTTTATGAAACTTGAATTGTTGTCAATGTTGCTTACAGTAGCCTCTGTAATGGTTCCAACGGGTGTTTTTGCATCAAAAACAATAGGCAGTTGAGCCGTTTCAAAGCGACCCGAATCGGCCTGTATATTGTTGTTCGATTCATCCATTATCTTTTTCCAGTCTGTACCTTTTTTTAAAGCAGCCCGGGCTTCCTCGGCAATGGGTTTGTTTACACAGTTGAACAAAACAATATCAACACTGGCAGCCCACAGGTATTTATTTTTATTTTCGGCGTACAGTTTTTTTAATGCAGCAGTATCATTTGAAGCTTTACCCCAAATGTTTTTTTCCATTATTTCAAACAGCATGTTTCCATCTCTAAACTCTTCCATCTGATAACGGAAATCAGTATTATAATCTTCCAGATGCTCTTTGTAATAATCTACCACCTTTCCCGAAATAAAAATATCCAGCAAGGCTGCATTGGTTTCGCCGCGATAAAGCTCGCCCCCGCCTTTATAACTACGTACAAACTCAAGCCAGTCTTTACCGGTTAGCTTGGTTTTAGCAAAGCTGCATATTGGCTTACTGCTGATAGGAAATTTAACGGCGTTAGTAGTTTCGGCATTAGGATTGGCAATAACACTATCGGCATAACGGAATAAATCAGCATCTGAAACAGCCGATAGTTTTTTATAATCTACCTGCTTAAAAACCTCACTAGTAAAAAGCTCTTTGGCAATATTTACCCTGCTATCCTGCTGTATTTTTTGTTTTAAATCAAACTGAAGCGACAGGTCGTTTTTATCGGATGATATTGCACTCTGCGAAATTCGCTTTACAATATGGTATCCATAAGGCGTAAGGAATGGCTTAGTTATGTCACCGTCTTTTTTTAGTTTAAAAATCTCGTCTTCAAAAGCCATCTCAAATTTACCCGAACCAAACTCAGGAATCTCGCCATAGTTAGCCAGGGTTACTTTGTCATCGCTAACCTGCCTGACCATTTTACCAAAATCAACACCTTTTATTACGATAGCATATACCGAGTCGGCTTTTTTCTGATAAACCAGTTTATCGGTTTCAGAAGCATCTGGCGGAATGGAAATTAAAATTTGTGCAACTTTCCATTTACCAACAGCCGGCCTGTCTCCCGTTAATTTAAAAAGATGCCATCCGTTTTTGCTGCGATAAGGCTTACTCGTTTGCCCCATCTTTAAATTGTAAATAATATTTTCATACTCGTAAGGCAAGGTAAACACCGTAATAAAACCCAAGTCAGATTGTTTTGCCTTAGCTTCAGCTTCTGCAGCTATTATGGACGGATAATCTGTTTTGCCGGCATTTAGTTGTGTGTAGATTCCCGAAATTGCTTTAAAAGCTTTCATTGTATCTTCAGGCAGCATAGAAACATCAGCTGGAACAAAAAAATGTAAGCAGTGCAAATCTTTTTGGCTACGGGTAAACGCTTCTGCCAATAAGTTGTCGGCAGCTTTCTGGTTATTTAAATAACTATCAATAATCTGGCTCCTGAAGCTTTGAGCATCATACAACAACTGTGGCATCGTATCCAACTTTAACTCCAGTGCAGCTTTAACTTTCAGCTTAAATTTTATATACAGATCCAGGTATTCCCGTAAAGCTTTTTCTTTATCTGGAACAACCGTTTTGTTTTTATTGTAGGCCCTAATAAATTCGCCCTTGTCCACTGCAGTATTGCCGTACGTAAATAAAGTTTGAGAAAAAGCTAAACAGGTAATTCCTGTAAAAGCAAATAGTAAACATATTTTTTTCATCAGCCGGTTTATTTTAGTTTGATGTGGAAGTATTCCATTTTACTTCAAGTAAATCGTGTAATTGTAATGCCGTAAGTTTTTTGCCAATTATGCGTTTTTCTTTGTCGAGTAAATATATGGTAGGGGTAGACGTAATATCATATAACTGCCTAAAGCTTGGCTTTTGAGCAGCAAAATCAGCGTCTTCCATAGCCAGTGTTTTGTACACATGGGTCCAGTTGCTCAGATTATGCTCATTAATAAATTTTAGCCACTCGGGTTTTGTATCTTTTTTATTTTCGGGAGTTAGCACCGCAAATATTTTTACGTTGTGGTTTTTCCAGCTTGCCCGGTAAAGAGAATCTATTCGTGGAACTTCTTCTTTACAGTGGCCACAATTAGGGTCCCAAAAACAAACAATGGTGTAGTCGGCATTTATACTGTACAATGTGGTTGATTTATCTGCCGTATCCAACATCTCCAACTCAGCGGCTTTTTCACCAAGTAGGTTGCTCATGAGCATGTAGGCTCTTCTGCTGATTGCCTCCATTTCTTTTTCTTTGAGCCAGCTGCTGACTCCCTTACTGTGGTATTGATTAAAAAGATGAACAAACACTGCGTCCTGTCCCATGTATTTAGGGTTAATAAATTCGTCGGTCACCCAGTTCAGTAGAAACTTGTACATCTCCGGTGCCGACCGGGCCAGCAGTAATTTATAATCAATGTCTTTAATAATGCTGTCTGGTTCTGGCGAAATCACTTCACGATAATAGCGTTCCATTTTTTTTAAAAAGAACGGTGTGCGAATAATCCTGTCATCCATAAAAGTTATCCCATCCCAGTAATGTTTTTTGTATTCAGTATAGTTATCTATAGAGTCTTGTCTGTTTGTAGGATTCTTATAAGCATAAACAGGTTCCTTCATGGCGTTCAATAATGCTGCCATCATAGAAGAGGGTTGATTTTTAATGATGCCCTCCCGATAGGTATTGAGCTCATCGTTAGCTACCGAATAATTTTTTTCATGCAGCAACGAGTCTTCGGTGGTAACTGCAGCCATATAGTTCCTGCGTTCCTGCTGCATATATTTCCCCTTGCTAGCTGCAAATTTTTGATATTGATCGTATAAAATATTTTCTTTGGATCCTACAACGTTTGTTTTTTTAACCAGATCGGATGTGTCGGCCGTAACGGTAATTATTTGTTCATTGCCAATCAAAAACTCTGTTCGCAGTGTTTTACCTGGAAAAAAGATGGAATAGATACCCGGCGGAAGCTTGGCGGCCCCTTTAAATACAGCAACTCCATTACTGCCAATAGCGGCCGAATCGGCAACATTAAAATTGCTGCCCATGTAATAGGTGAGATAGGTAATTCCGTCTTTATAACCTGGCGCTTTAAGGGTTAGCTGGTAGCCCTGGGCAAAACTGGTTAAAGAGGTTAATACGGCAAAAACGAAAACGATGTATTTTTTCATACTTATTTAAGGATAGCAAATGTATTTAAAATCGCTGGTTTATGAGCAATTGCAGGGCATCGGACTGCTTAACAATTACAAACCGTTAACAAATCAATATTGGCAGGATAACGGTATTTTTGCAGCTGTGAGAAAAAAAAACAAAAAAATAATACTGGAAGATCTGCTTATAACAGACTACGCAGCCGAAGGTAAGGCGCTGGCAAAGCTTGATGGTAAGGTTATTTTTATTTCGGGTGCCGTGCCCGGTGATGTGGCCGATGTGTTGCTGGTAAAAAATAAAAAAGACTGGGCCGAAGGCAGGGTGTTAAAAATTAAAGAAAAATCAAACGAGCGGGTTGAGCCTTTTTGTAAACATTTTGGTACTTGCGGCGGTTGTAAATGGCAGATGTTGCCTTATGCAAAACAGCTGCAATACAAACAACAGGAAGTAGAACAGAATCTTCGCCGTATCGGCAAAGTTGACCTGCCCGAAATTTTGCCCATTGTTGGTGGTGATGAAACCCAGCGTTACCGGAACAAACTTGAGTTTACCTTCAGCAATAAAGAATACTTATTAACCCCCCCACCCCCTAAAGGGGGAGTTTTGCAGTCCGAAGATGGACAAGTGATTAATGAATCAGCAGAGTCCCGGGTTCCCCCTTTAGGGGGCGGAGGGGGTTTGGGTGCGCTGGGCTTTCATGTACCACGCATTTTTGATAAAGTAATTGATATTGATGAATGTTATTTGATGGATGATGTGAACAACAAAATCAGAAATACAATTCGGGCTTTTGCGAAGGGAAATAATTTTTCTTTTTATGATATTAGAGAGCACACCGGTTGGCTTCGTAATATTATTGTACGGCTGTGTAGTACCGGCGAGTTGATGGTGAATATTTGTTTAAATCATGATGAAGAAGCAGATCGAAAAAAACTGTTTGACCATCTGCTCAAAGAAGTACCGTCAATAACAACTTTGCTGTACACTATTAATCCAAAATGGAACGACAGCATTTATGATTTAACACCACAGGTTTATTTTGGAAAAGGCTTTATTACAGAAAAACTGGAGGAATTTGAATTTAAAATATCGCCTAAGTCGTTTTTTCAAACCAATACTAAACAGGCCGAGAAATTATATAGCATCACCAGAGATTTTGCGGCGCTTACAGGCAATGAAATTGTGTATGATCTGTATTGCGGAACCGGAAGCATTGGCATTTTTGTGAGTAAGCATGCCAAAAAAATAATTGGCGTTGAAGTAGTTGAAGAAGCAATTGCCGATGCCAAAGAGAATGCTGCATTAAATAATATTACCCATGCCGAATTTTTTGCCGGCGATGTTATAAAGATTTGCAATGACGAATTTTTTGCCGTGCATGGTAGGCCCGATGTGATTATTACCGATCCGCCCCGTGCCGGCATGCATGAAAAACTGGTGATAAAACTGCTAGAAATGGCAGCACCTAAAATTGTATATGTGAGTTGCAATACCGCCACCCAAGCAAGAGATCTTGGTTTATTGGGTGAAAAATATGCAATTGAAAAAATTCAACCGGTAGATATGTTTCCACATACACACCATATTGAGTGTGTGGTATTGCTTAAACTGAAAGAGGGATTAATCAACTAAATTTGTAAAATGGCTTTTAATAATATGGGAAACAGGTTTCAGCGTACAACACCAGTAGTGTTGAATCTGGTAATTATAAATGCACTGGTTTATCTGGTACAATTTTTATTTGACGGACCCGATGAAAAAATTAGTAGGGTAATTGCGCTTTTCCCCTACCAAACGCCTTTTTTTGAACCTTATCAGTTAGTGACGCATATGTTTGCGCATGGTGGATTCTTTCATCTGTTTTTCAACATGTTTGTGTTGTGGATGTTTGGTTCGTTGTTGGAGAAAGTTTGGGGCCCAAAAAAATTCTTAATTTTTTATTTTGTGTGTGGTATTGCCGCCGGCGTTACTCACTTGGCACTTGAGAACGTTCCTGCTGTAGGGGCTTCGGGAGCTATCATGGGTTTGTTTGCTGCCTATGCCTACCTTTTTCCAAATACCGAATTAATTATTTTCCCAATTCCTGTTCCAATAAAAGCCAAGTATGCAATTGCATTAATGGCGGCTTATGATTTGTTTGGGGGCGTGTATCCATCAGGTAGTAATATTGCACACTTTGCTCATTTGGGCGGTTTGGTAATGGGATTGTTGCTGGTGATATATTGGAACAAAACCAACAAAAAAACTTTCTATTAACACTAACAATTCTATCTTTTAACTGTTTGTATTTTTACAGTTAAAGCCTTTTATAACATGGGAGAATCAGACAGGTATATTGATTATAAAATAAAAAAGCACCGCTTTACGCTGGGCCAACCAGATAATGCGCTGGTGTGGCTTTTTGTTTTTAATGTAGTTTTCTTTTTGGTATTACTTACCATCAAAGCGGCTGTTTCTGTTAACGATAATTCTGATGCGGCGTTTTATAGCCAGGTACTAAACTGGTTTATACTACCGGCTGATATTATCAAATTAGGTGGCCGTCCCTGGACCATACTTACCTCTATGTTTAGCGATATTGAGGTGATGAGAGCAGGAAGCAATATGCTTTGGCTCTGGGCTTTTGGCTCCATACTCCAAAATCTTACCGGTAACAGAAAATTGATACCGGTTTATTTATATGGCGGCTTTACTGCGGCTTTGTTTTTTATAGCAGCTTCCTATTTGATACCCTCCAATAAAGCTATCATTGATTCGGCAGGAATAATTGGAGCTAACGCATCGGTAATGGCTGTGGCTGCTGCAACAACTATGCTGGCGCCCCGCTATCGGCTTTTCAAACATATTCGGAATGGTATTCCGTTGTGGGTATTTACATTGGTATATTTTGTTGTTGATTTGGCTGCTGTTGCTGGCGACCCGGCTGCAGTACCTATTGCACATATTGGCGGAGCGCTTGCTGGTGTTTTGTTTGTTTATTTGTTGGGTAGCGGAAAAGATGGCAGTGTTTGGATGAACAGCCTGTACGGCGGCTTTATCAATATGTTTAATCCCAATAAAAATAAATCGGAGAATCCCCTAAAAGAGAAAGTATTTTATAATACCGGCAACCGTCAGCCTTACAACAAAATATCCAACGTAACTCAGCAACGGGTTGATGAGATACTGGACAAGATTAACCAAAGGGGTTACAGCCAACTTACCAAAGAAGAGAAAGAGATACTAAAGAAAGCTAGCGAAGGTTAACAGAGTTACTTTCACATTCTTTTATGGCTGTTAGCATTATCTTTATACTATGTCGAAAAACTTTTTCCGCAGAGTCACTAAACGATTTTTCATTATCGCAAATATTTGTGCGGCTTTGCTTTTTTTATTGGGTAGCTACGGATATCTTTTTAACCCAACATATTTCTGGCTAATTGGTATACTCACACTTACTGCTTTTTATTTTTTGTTGACACTGATAGCCTTTATGTTTTTCTGGTTCTTTGTAAAACCCCGACTAGCCTTTATTTCATTGATTTCAATTCTACTGGCCTTTGGCTCTATGAGCAATATTTTGCCATTGAGATTATCACAAAACTTTACAAAAGAAAAAAAAGGGAATGAATTAAGGGTAATGACATGGAACGTGGCTCAGTTTAATGTAATGGACGATAAAAAACATCCTGCTGTAAAAAAACAGATGTTTGATATCATCAACGAGTATCAACCCGATATTGCCTGTTTTCAGGAAATGGTGGCCGAAGACAGCACCGTTAGAGACCATGGCCATGTAGAGGACTTTCTAGAAAGGCTGCATTTCACAGATTATTTATATTCGTACAACAGCAAGGAAGATTTTTGGGGTTACGCCCACTTTGGTATCATCACATTTTCTAAATATCCTATCGTCAACAAAAAAACAGTAAGCTGGTACCCCAACGATTACAATTCAATTTTTCAATATGTAGATATTGTAAAAGGAGAAGACACAATCCGGGTTTTTAATATTCACTTGCAATCGTTAAGGTTCAGCCGCTCTAATTTAAAATACATAGATAAGCCTTCGGTTGAAGATGAGAATGCATTGAAGGAATCAAAAAACATTATTGGAAAATTCAAGACTGGTTTTTTAAAACGGCAAAAGCAGGCCGACCGGATTAGAGAAGAAATTGATAAGAGCCCTTACCCGGTTATTATCAACGGCGATTTTAACGATGTGCCCAATAGCTATGCTTACCATACTATTGGAGGGAACCTTCAAAATGCTTTTGTAGAAAAGGGTGGCGGACTGGGCCGTACTTTCAGCGGGATATCGCCGGTTTTACGGATTGATAATATTTTTGTTGACAAAAAAATAGCTGTAAAGCAGTTTCTTACCATCAAGAAAAAGCTGAGCGACCACTTTCCCATTATAGCCGATGTGCAAATGAACAAAAAGTAATACCTTAGCAGTCTGCATGAAAATATTCACTACATATCAAGTTTTCTGTTGCCCTTGCGGCATAGCTTAATATCTTTACAAAAA
>JBKJPN010000245.1:0-33218 GCA_046595125.1 Ferruginibacter sp. | reverse complement strand
ACATTTTTAAGAAGCTTGCCAAAAAAAATATTCAAACAGGTTTTGTAACTCTTCATGTAGGTGCTGGCACATTTAAACCCGTAAAAGCTGCTACCATGCAAGATCATGAAATGCATGCAGAGTGGATAGATGTGTCTGTTGATTTTATTGAAAACCTGATATTGCAATTAGATAAAAACATTGTAGCCGTTGGCACAACTTCGTTAAGAACAATTGAAAGTTTATATTGGATGGGCGTTAAGGCGCATCTAAATCCGGATCTAAAACATTTGAATATAAGCCAGTGGGAAGTGTATGAAGCTCCGTTAATTAACTGCAATTTAAATGCCGCAGATGCTTTATCAGCCTTGCTGAACTGGCTAAAAATAAATAATGACCAAAGGTTATTTACCCAATCACAAATTTTAATTGCACCTAGTTATCAATTTAAAATAGTAAATGCCATTGTTACTAATTTTCACCAGCCTCAATCAACTTTGTTATTACTTGTTGCTGCTGCTATTGGAAATAGATGGACGGATATTTATGCCCACGCTATGAAAAATGAATTCAGGTTTTTGAGTTACGGAGATGGTAGTTTGTTGTTCGTAAGGAAATAAAGTTATTGCCTTACTGCCTGATGGTAACTTTGGTACCAATGGGTATATAACTATACAGGTCTTTCATTTCGGTGTATTTAACCGATACACATCCATCAGTCCAATTGTAAAATTTATCCACAGTCCATTCTTCGCCCGGCCTAGTAGCATGTATGGCAATACCGTTTCCAATTCGGGCAGTTTTAGGTAGCAGCCCTTTTGCTTTACGGTCATTAAATTTTTGAACACTTGTTGGATTGGGGTAATCCAGCAACAATTCGGGGCCCCACTTGGGATGAATCTTTTTAATAATAATCTTAAACTCGCCGTCTGGTGTCTTCTTATCACCTTCCTTCATCTTATCACTCAAATCCTTGCTTCCAAAAACGATAGGATAGGTTGCATACCAGCCTTCTTCATCATACACATATAACTCGTACTCACTTTTATCAACTATAATATAATAGGGGTTTTCAACCCGGTCTTTAACAGCTTTAGTTGCAGGCAGTTTTTTAACAACTGATCGTTTCTTTTCTGCGGGTATAAAAGATATAAATCCCACGGCAACAGTAAGTATACTAATTTTAAATAACCGGGAAAATTCCATCAGGTAAACAATTTTGCAATAATGCACAAACTCCGTGCCGTACAAATATATTTTTTTCTCTGTTAAAACATTAACAAAATATGCTGATGTGGAAAATTAATAAATTTGCTCAAAGTCTGAGTTAGCGGTAAAAACTCATCCCTCACCCACTTTGGTAAAAACCGCCATGAGTAAAGGATTGAGTGAGAGAGAACTTGACGCTGCTGCGTACTTGATTCTAGATTTATTTCTATATGACTACCAGTTACTGAACCTGAAGCCGATATTATAAGGACGTAGGTCCATACTTCTTTCGAACATTGATTTTGGACTGTAAGAACCGTAAAGTCGCACCGGACCAAAACCTAATTCTGCGATATATGAAAGTTTAAATTTTTCCATATCATAGTCGCCTTTGTTTTTGAGCTTTCCGCGTTCGCTACTTTTTTGCTTATTACGCTGACTGTATAAATAACCGCCACTTACACCCAAACTAACACTGAAACCTTTTTTTTCGCTGAACGGATCGCTGGCAAAATTTAACATCACGGGAATGGTAATATAATCGGCCGCCAGCTTGTTTTTTGAAAAAGAAACTGAATCTCTAAAAATGAATGGTCTATTGGTTTGGGTGTTAACCGTATAAGGTACCAGTCCGCCTTCATTAAAATTTATATCCGCTTTAAACTTGTAATTATTTAGTTCCACACCCAAGCCGTACTTCAGGTTAACATGGTGATTTATCAGGTTAACACGCTGCATAAATAACCACAGATTAATATTAATACTTTTACCTGCCCTAACTTTAAAATCATTCTTGTCAAGCGCAGGATACCCTGGCCGGTTTACTAAAAATGTTCCTGTGTTAGCATAATCGGTCTGGTCGCTATAATTCGAAAATCCTAGATCAATAACGCCCCAGTTAGTACTTACATTCTTGTTTTTCTTACGTTTTTTGTTGCCGTTTATATTAATTTCAGTGTTGCCATCTTTACTTGGCTTCCCTTTTTTAATAATCGTCATACCACCTATTCTTATAGTGTCTTTCGATTCTTTACCTTCCTGTGCTGTTGAGCTTAAGCAAATAGTTGCCGTGGCCAAAAGTAGAATTAGCTTTTTCATTGTTTCAATTTTAAGGGATTATTTTAATGCAATCTCAAAGCCGGCAATTTTTATTCCTTCGCCGGTGTTAATGTTAGTGGTACGTTCAATTACTCTTTTTGCTTTGCGTAAAAAACCGCCAAACCCTGTTCTTTTTTCTTTATCATCATCTAAATTAAGGTACCTACCGTTGCCTTCATTAGCCACTTTGTTGTTAGCCACCTGTATTGCATTTGTTGATGCAGATGCGATACTATTATTATTGTTAGTAGCTACATTAGTGCTGGGCATGCTTTCAATCGGATTGGTTTTTACAATGGCAGCATCGTTTCCGGAAACCCTGCTGTTATTGTTGTTTGAAGGTATTACGTTGGCAATAATTGTTTTGTTACTACTGCTATTGTTAATATTTTCAAAATAGGGTTTGGGCAGATTATTATCGGGTATTTTATTTCTGTTATTTTGAACTGCAACGGTATTTTTTTGCAAACTCTTTGAATTGACAACCGTTTTATTTTGAACTTTTATTGTTTCTACAGCTTGTTTACTAATATCTTGGGGGATTGATTTTTCGTTTTGTATAGCAATAGCAATATTCTCAGCAGTTGTAATTTTCTTTGACGTTGCATTGGGAACAACGGTCGTTTTTAAATCATTATCTTTTGCCGGCAGAGCTTTTTCTGTTTTTTTATTTTCCACCAGTCCCCTTTCATTTGCATTAGCAGTCAAGTTGTTTTTGTACACTGCTACCCCACCCCAAATTCCAAAACCAAGTAACAAAGCTGCCGCAGCAACACGCCACCATTTAAAGGCTACAACCCTAGTACCTGCTGTTTTGTATAAAGATTGTTTATCGGCAAAAACTACAGCTGCATCGGGTTGCAGTTTGGTTTGCTGTAATATATTCCACTCAGCCTGTGCTGTTTTATCGGTTGTTAGTAAACTTTCAATCGATTTTTTTTCAGCAGCATTCAGTTCATCATCGGCATACAACAACAGATTTTCTTGCAATGCAGAAATGTCTTCTTCCATAAACAACCAACCCTTCTTATCCAGCACAATATCATCTGCGGTAACAACCGTTTGTTGGAGCATTTGTAGTTCCACTTTCAAATCGGGGTTTTCCTGTACAAACACATCAACAGTTTTCCTGTCTGCGGCAGATAATTCCTTATCTACATACAGTAAAAAAAACTCTTCGTAATTATGTCTGTTAATTCGCATTCTCATTTTATAATCATACTCTAGGTTCCCCCTTCAGGGGGCGGAGGGGGCTTTTATATCACATTTTCCGGACTCACAATATACTCCCTCAACTGTAACCTAGCCCGGTGTAAGTAAACTTTTACCTGGCTTTCGTTCAGCCCGGTAATTTGTCCAATCTCTTCGTAACTATATCCTTCATAATCTTTCAGCAAAACCAGGCTGCGTTGCTTTTCGCTCAGCTTTGCCAGCGCTTCATTTAAAATTCGTTTTGTATCATGTTTAGGTGATGTTGCTCCTTTTGCATTTTCGGCAAAATCATCACTCAGCACTATCCGTTTGTTTTTACGGATATGGTCAATCATTTGATGATAAGCCACCATAAACAAATAACTCTTACTCCGCTCATTTTCCACCTTTTCCCTGTTTATCCATAGCTTCTCAAAAGCGCCTTGCACCACATCTTTTGCATCCTCATTATGCCTCAGGTTTTTGAGGATAAAGCGGTACACATTGTCTGCATACAGGTTAACGCATTCATTATATTCTCTCTCCGTCATACAGGGGTTGGTAGTTAATTTACCTCGATAAGGGTTGTTTTATATGTGTTATACGAAGGTGGCACTTAAAATGTTACAGGCAAAAGCGTAAAAGTTAATCTTTTATATGGCGGCGCAGAAAAATCGGCGTTAATCAATATAATCTGTTCCATCAGCGTTCCATTTTACCTAATTTTACCCCAAATTAACTTCTACTATATATGAATGAGAATTTTGTAACCCGTATATCGGCCGAACTAAAAGAAATTGAAACTGCTGGGCTTTCAAAAAAAGAACGCATCATCAGCAGCGAACAAGGAGCCGAGATCATCGTTAACGGCAAAACTGTCTTAAACTTTTGCGCCAATAATTACTTGGGCCTTTCCTCTCACCCAAAAGTTGTAGCAGCCGCAAAAAAATATATTGATATACGTGGGTACGGCATGAGCAGTGTGCGTTTTATTTGCGGCACACAGGATATACATAAAGAACTGGAACAAAAACTTGCCGATTTTTTAGGAACCGAAGACACTATTTTATACGCCGCTGCTTTTGATGCCAATGGCGGTGTTTTTGAACCACTGTTTGGAGAAGAGGATGCAATTATTTCAGATACTTTAAATCATGCTTCCATTATTGATGGTGTACGATTATGCAAAGCGCAGCGCTACCGCTATTTACATAATGATATGGCAGATTTAGAAACAAAGCTGCAAGAATCGGCTCATTTACGCAGCCGTATTATTGTAACCGATGGCAGTTTTAGCATGGATGGAACCATTGCGCAGTTAGATAAAATTTGCGACCTCGCTGATAAATACGATGCCATTGTTATGATTGACGAATGCCACAGCAGCGGCTTTTTAGGCAAAACTGGCAGAGGAACCCATGAATACAGAAACGTGATGGGCCGCATAGATATCATCACCGGTACATTGGGCAAGGCGCTTGGCGGCGCTAGTGGTGGCTTTACCAGTGGCCGCAAAGAAATTATTGAAATGCTGCGTCAGCGCAGCCGTCCGTACCTGTTCAGTAATACCGTTGCGCCAAGTATTGTGGGTGCCTCTATAGCTGTTTTAGATATGCTTAGCGGAACAACCGAGCTTAGAGATCAACTGGAAACCAATACAACATACTTCCGTACCAAAATGACAGAAGCTGGTTTTGATATAAAACCCGGCGACCATCCCATTGTACCCATCATGTTATACGATGCCGTACTGGCACAAAATTTTGCTGCTAAGCTTTTAGATGAAGGTATTTATGTTATCGGATTTTTCTTCCCTGTGGTAGCAAAAGGCCAGGCCAGAATAAGGGTGCAGCTAAGTGCAGCGCATGAACAAAGACATTTAGATAAAGCCATTGAAGCCTTTACTAAAATCGGTAAGGAACTGGGCGTTATTAAACAATAATTATTTTAGGGCTTTAGTTTGTTGTATATCTAAAATATGTATTTTTAAAAAACTAACTAACTACCTCGTATTTTATGGAAGAAAATAATTCCACAGAAATAACCGAATCCCCCGAAAAAAAAGGATGTCTAAATTGTGGCGACCGATGGGTTGTACCGGGATACCCAAATCCACTTTGCCAAGGTTGCCGTGATGAACTTACCCGTTTTCAAATACCCAACTGGGTTAAATTATTTGCAGCAGGCGTTGGTCTTATTCTGCTTTTTTCGCTGTACAAAATTCCAAGGAATATTTTAACGGGTATTCAATATGAAAAAGCCATGACCGCCATGGCCGAAAAGAAATACCTGACGGCTCAAACTGAATTGGAAAAAGTAGTAAAAAAAGCACCCCAATTTAAAGAAGCACAGAGCTATCTGCTAATATCTGCCTTTCATAATCTAGACTTTGCAGCATTTGGAAAAGCATATGACCAGATACAGAATGAAAAATTTGAGGACATGACCTTGTTCAACCAGCTGCAAAGCACCATAGAAAAAGCAGACACATACTATGGCGATGATGAAATACACAAGCTGGAAGATGCATATGAAAATGATTTCAGCAAAATACCTGATGATACTTTACGTGTATTTGTAACCAATAATGAAAATTCTTATGCCGCCATGGGTTATGCTGCCCGGTTTGCTGATAAAAAAGATTTTGACTTATGCGATTCGATTTTAAACAAAATCATTGCCTATAATCCGGATTATGTTCCGGCATACATGTCGTTGGCCAGCTCAAAACGGCAGCAAAATAAATTTGATGAATCGCTTAAATTTTGTGAGCATGTATTGAGTTTAAACAAAGAAAATCTGGAAGCGATTGCTTCAAAATCAAGAACCTTATTAAAATCGAAAAAAGATAAGGAAGCACTTGAGCTAGCTTTAACAGCATTTAAGAGAGATGAAAAGAATACCTATTCAATTTGTACATTAATAATGGCTTACCATTTCACTAATAAAACAAATGAAGAAAAAGAATTGATATCAAGGGTTGCGCCCTTAAAAGACTCAGCTACGGTACAATCGCTACGCTATGTTTTAGATGTTATTAATGGAAAAGAATTGTTCAGAAATTAAATCAACACTATGTTTTTTATTCCCGGCATTGCCATAACGGCCATCACTTTTCCCGGTATTATTGTACACGAACTGGCGCACCAGTTGTTTTGCCGTTTGTATAAAATACCGGTATTTAAAGTAGTTTATTTTCAGTTGGAGAACCCAGCTGGTTATGTAATACACGAAAATCCAACCAACAAATGGCACAGTGTGATGATCAGCGTAGGGCCTTTTTTTGTAAACAGCATCATGGGTGCTTTAATTGCCCTGCCTGCCGCCTTGCCTATTTTTAAATTTAATACTGCAACGCCAATAGATTATCTTTTAATTTATCTGGGTGTTAGTATTGCCATGCATGCTTTCCCCAGTACAGGCGATGCCAATGCCATTTGGGATACTTTAACAGAAAAAGCTACGCCGCTCTGGATAAAAATTATTGGGTACCCTGTTGTAGGTATTATTTATCTAGGTGCCATTGGCAGTTTTTTCTGGCTGGATGCTGTGTACGGCGTTGCTATTGCCATTGGTTTACCCAACCTTATTATTTACTTATTGAGTGGATATTTTTAGATTGATTTAAAGCTAACTAAATACATAGATAAAGCCCTGCTTATAAGGCAGGGCTTCTTGTTTGTCAGTGTTTCGGGCAAATTATCTAATTTTTTTTAACACAATGAAAAAGCCTTGATCCGTTTTAAGAATAAGCGAATTGCTGGAAATACTATTTATCCTTTTTTGGCACAAATCATCCGATGGAATTAAACAGTAACGAAAAAATAAAACAGCGTTTGACTATCTTCAAGAAAACCCCGTGAGAAGTGCATAAGTTTGGGAACCTTAGCATTATAAATACAGCAGCGCTATTGATTATTATACTAATGAACATAGATTGCTATACATTGAATATTTGTAATTCTAACTCCGTACACTGTCCGGTAGAACTGATATACACAGGTAATCCTGCGGAACACCTGCGCTAGAAAAAGCCAGAAAAATTTACGGTGTTGACACTTTTTAAAAGTTGGCAACACTAAATACTAATATCTTTGCTTTGATTAAAGATCATAAAAATTACAACTGTTGAACGGAGCGTCGCCAATGAAGTTCCATCAACGTAAAAATGCCGGTAACCAAAAAAATAACATGTCGGAACAATCAGAAATATTTATAGCCAAAAGCACCATCAAAGCTGCGGATTTGGAGCACAGGCGCAAGATTAACTTCAATATTGGTAAATACAATGCCTCGGTACCCAAAGGAAAGGAACAATTTGCTAATGTACATTTGGCCCGTGAAAGAGCCAAGAATGTGAAGTGGCGTGCCATTGAAAACTTGGATAAGCAACTGGAAGAATTTGAACTAAATTTCACTAAAAGGGGCGGCAAAGTTATTTGGGCCGAAAACAGTGACCAGGCCATTGCAGAAATTTTGAAGATATGCGCAGCAAAAAATTGCAAATCGGTGGTAAAGAGTAAAAGCATGGTTACCGAAGAAATTCACCTGAATGACGCACTGGAAAAAAATGGTATTGAAAGTGTAGAGACCGACCTGGGCGAATATATTCAACAACTAGATGGTGAGGCACCATACCATATTGTAACGCCTGCCATGCACAAAAGCAAAGAAGATGTTGCCAAGCTTTTTAATAAAAAATTGGGCACATCCATTTCACTAACACCTACAGAACTTACGCAAGTAGCTCGAACTATCTTACGTGAAAAGTATGTACAAGCCGAAGTAGGTGTTACCGGCGCCAACTTCATCATCAGCGATATTGGTGGTATTGCTATTACCGAAAACGAAGGCAATGCCAGGTTGAGCTGTGCTTTTCCTAAAACGCATATTGTGGTAGTGGGTATCGAAAAAATGATTCCTTCGCTTACCGACCTGGGCTTATTTTGGCCACTGCTTTCTACATTTGGTACGGGGCAAAAAATCACAGTTTACAACTCCATTATTACCGGACCACGCCAGGCAAATGAAACCGACGGCCCCGAAGAAATGTATGTGATATTGCTGGACAACGGCCGTACCAATATTTTACAAAATCCAAAACAAAGGGAAAGTTTGTATTGCATTAGATGTGGTGCCTGTTTAAACGCCTGCCCTATTTATAAAAATATTGGGGGCCATGCATACGGCGCTACATACAGCGGCCCCATTGGTTCTGTTATTACCCCGCATTTGCAGGGCATGGAAGAATTTAAGCATTTGAGTTTTGCATCATCGCTTTGCGGTAACTGTACCGAAGTATGTGCAGTAAAAATAAACCTGCACGAACTACTGCTCGAAAACCGGCAAGAATCGGTTGAAAATGGATTGGTTACGTTTACCGAAAAAATGGCCTGGAAGGCTTGGAAGATTGCCAGTTTAAAAAGAGGCTTTATGAATTTGGGTGGTGGCAGTTTAAAAAACAAAGTGGTGAACGGCATGTTTAAAGGCTGGAATAAAAAAAGAGGCGACCTCAACTTCAGCCAGAAAACCTTTAATCAGCTTTGGAAAGAGCAGTATAAAAAATAACAATCGTTTATTATAAAAATGAATTGGTTCCACTCTGGTGGAACTTTTTTATTTTGTGCAGGCATGATACTCATCTATTCTCATATAAGCACCACAAGACTGCAATATATCTGTTCCTTTATTTTTAAAGAGATGATGGGTATTGATTTTAAGCTTACCATCGATTCTGAAAAGTTTAAGAGCCATACAGGGCCCAAAATCAATTACAGTAATTCAAAACTTTCGCAGGATGAATTCCATATTAGCAACCACCCTTTACTTTTTGAAAGTGGAATAAAACCGCAACAAATTAATTGCTTTGTAACGACTAACAACAAGGCTTTTTTCAAAACAGAAAACAGCGATTTTCCATTTGATATTTTGGCTGCAACTTTCTATTTGCTCAGTCGTTACGAAGAATATCTGCCGCATGAAAAAGATATGTACGGCCGCTATGATTATGTAAACTCTTTGGCAAACAAAGAAGATTTCTTAAACCTGCCCTTAGTAAATATCTGGATGCTGAAATTAGCAGAAGCACTGAAATTAAAATTCCCCAGTCTTCATATACAACTTCCAACCTTCAATTTTCAACCAACTTATGATATAGATATTGCCTATGCTTATAAACACAAGGGCTTACTAAGAAATATCGGTGGCTTTCTGAAGTCACCATCTGCCGAAAGAATTAATGTATTGGCCGGCAACAGCAAAGACCCTTTTGATTGTTACGACTGGCTACATCAATTTCATCAGCAAAATAGTCTTCAACCCGTTTTCTTTTTTTTGGCGGCACAAGCAAATGGCAAGTACGATAAAAATATTCTGCCGCATAACGATGCCATGTGGAAGCTAATAAAGCAGCATGCAAAAAAATACAGCATAGGAATGCACCCATCCTGGCAGAGTGGAGATGATAAATCATTATTAAAAAAAGAAAAAGAACAGTTAGAAGCGATGGCTGAAACTGAAATCAATCAGTCACGCCAGCATTACATAAGATTTAATTTGACAGAAGGATACAGTCGCTTACTTGCAGCAGGAATTACGGATGATTTTTCTATGGGATATGGCAGCATCAACGGTTTTAGAGCTTCGGTATCATCTACATTTTACTGGTACAATTTGGAGAAAGAAGAACAGACTACATTGCGCATACATCCTTTCTGCTTTATGGATGCCAATTCGTTTTATGAACAAAAGCAGGATACAAGGCAAACGGCCGAAGAGCTAAAGCATTACTTACAGGTTTGCAAACAGGTTAACGGAACATTGATAACCATCTGGCATAATAATTTTTTAGGAACAACAACAGCATTCAATGGCTGGAGAGAATTGTACGAGGAGTTTATAGCTCAGGTTCGGCAATAATTTCTTTTCTGCTGCGCCGGATACTGTAGTTCACTAGAAACACGCCCAGCAGTGTAACTATCGCTCCCCATAAAATATAAATGGTAAGTTTTTCATGCAACACAATGGCTGCAACAACCATGGCAACAAGCGGGTTTATATAAGCATATAATGATGCAATGGCTACAGGCAATCTTTTCATAGAAAAAATAAAAGCCACAAAACTTAAGATGGAACCCATTACAACCAGGTATGCTATAACCATCCATGCTTTGTTGCTGATTGCTGCCAATGGAATGGTTTGATTGGTTACAACGGCAAAAATATACAACATCCCCGAGCTGATTAACATCTGCCAGCCAACAGCGTAGTACGGGTTCATTTTAATATTGGCCCTTGTTAAAATAAGGGTACCCACGCTCCAACTCAGCATAGCAAAAACCGACAGGCCTACACCAAACAAATATCCTTCGGGATGATACCCAAATGCACTTTCGTAAAACACAATTCCAATACCGGCAATACCCATCAGCAACCCCAAGAAAGTAAGTACAGTCATGTTCCTGGCTTTAAAAAAAACCATTTCAATAACAACCACACTTAATGGATACAAGGCTCCCACCAGCGCACTTAAACCAGTAGGAACATACTCAAGACTCCAAGTGCTTAGGCCGTTTGCAAAAACAAACATCAACAGCGCCAACACAATCAGCCAGCCTAATTGTTTAATATTTGGAAATGGTAATTTTTTATACAACATAAAAAACAGTACAAAACAGGTACCACCAATTAACTGGCGTATGGAAGCCATTTGTAAAGCTGGAATATCAGCAATACCAATTTTACTAGCCACCCAAGTAGTGCCCCACACCACGCAGGTAATGCTTAGTGCAAGATATCCGCCAGTCCGTCCTTTGGGTAATTTACTGCTGTTTATCATTCAGATGAAACGATATTAATGTTTAAAATGTCGCTGGCCCGTAAGCACCATGGCTAAATTGTTTTCTTTGCAGTAAGCAATTGAATCTTTATCACGGATAGAACCTCCCGGTTGTATAAATGAACTGATTCCGGCAGCATGTGCAATCTTTACACAATCATCAAAAGGGAAAAAGGCATCGCTTGCCAAAGCCGCACCTTTTAAATCAAGGTTAAACTGTTTTGCTTTTTCGATAGACTGTCGAAGGGCATCAATACGGCTGGTTTGTCCGCAACCCTTGCCAAACAGTTGTTTGTTTTTTACCAAAGCAATGGCATTACTTTTTAAATGCTTGCATACAATGTTAGCAAATATCAAATCCTCTTTTTCTGCAGCAGTCGTTTCTCTCCCGCCTTCTTCTTTCCAATCGGCGTAATTGCCGGTATCGTTTTGCTGGGTAAGAATGCCGTTTAAAACAGCTTTATATTGATTGCCAAAAGTCAACTTAGATTTTTGCTGCAACAGTATTCTGTTCTTCTTGGTTTTTAATATTTCCAACGCCGCTGTATCAAATGCAGGCGCAATTAATACTTCAAAAAATATTTCATTGATGGCATTGGCAGTTGCCACATCAATGGTTCCATTACAAACCAATACCCCACCAAATGCGCTTTCCGAATCGCCAGCCAGCGCCGCATCCCAGCTTTCTTTTATAGAAGACCTGGATGCGATACCGCAAACATTGGTATGCTTGATGATGGCAAAGGTTGTGTCTTCAAAATCGCCGATGATTTGCACCGCAGCTTCAACATCTACCAAATTATTGTAGGATAATTCCTTGCCATTTAACTGGTCAAATAATTCATCCGTGTTACCATAATACACACCTTGCTGGTGTGGATTTTCGCCATAGCGTAAAACCGTTTTTTCTTTGTTAAAAGGATTGATAAAATCGGTTTGGTTAAAGTAATTAGAAATGGCCAGATCGTAACCTGTGCACACATCAAAAGCCTTAACAGCAAACAGCCTGCGCTGCTCAATGCTTGTTTCGCCTTTTTGTGTTTTTAATATTTCTTCCAGCAGACTGTAATCTTTTTTTGCAGCAACTACTACTACCGAAGCATGATTCTTTGCAGCAGCTCTTATCATCGAGGGACCGCCAATATCTATTTTTTCAATAATTAAGGCCTCCTCCAAACCTCCTCCCGAAGAGGAGGCTTTTTGCAGCTGTTCGGCCACAGTTTCTTCAAAAGGATACAAATCAACAATCACTAGGTCAATTTCTGGTATTTTATATTCTGCCATTTCCTGTAAATCTGTTCCATTATCCCTTCGGCCCAAAATACCACCAAACACAGATGGATGCAGGGTTTTAACCCTTCCACCTAAGATAGATGGATAAGTTGTCAACGATTCTACTGGCACGCAGGGCACATTCAAATCTTCAATAAATTTTTGTGTGCCGCCAGTTGAATAAATAGTAATGCCCAACTGGTGTAACTGTTGAACAATATTTTCTAACCCGTCTTTATAAAAAACTGAGATGAGTGCCGAATTAATTTTTTTCTGCATGTGCGATGATTAAAGGCTGTAACAGGAAAACAGCTGGTGAGTATCTAATTTCGCCGCAAATTTACAGTTTTTTGATTGTTGCCCCAATGCCAAATCAACTTTAGTTTACTGGTTAACTTAGTTAGGGATGATTTTTATTTCGGCTCGGGCATTGTTAATTACGTCTAGTGGAGTCTTTCCTGCATTCAAAGGTCTTGAATTACTTAAGTTTTTAACCTCTTTAATTCTGTTGGCACCAATCATTCGGGTCATAAGGTAGTCTTTTACAATATTAGCTCGATTAAGACCCAGATCATTACAAACCGCATCAATTCCTTCGGTTTTGTAGGCATGGCCGTAAATGCTAATCGAATATGAAGAGTTACTTTGTAACACTGAAACTACACTATCCAATACGGCGTATGTTTTAGAAAACAGCGATGACTGCTGATATGGAAAGGGTACAATAACAAGTTGCGAATCGGGACATCCGTTTTTATCAGCATGACCAAACACATCGGGACACAAATCATCTTTGTCAAAAACACCATCAAAATCTGCGTCAGGATAAATAATTTTTTCGGGAGGTAAAGGACGGTTGACCAACAGTTCGGCCCTGCAATAAACGTTTAATCCGGCACCATCTATATTTTTAAGGCGCTGAGTATGACTACCAAAAGCATTAAAAGATATAATTCTTGATGTATCAATGCCTCTTCCCAAAATATAGGTTCGTAAAAAATTGGCTCGGTTGTAAGATATCCAATAGCAAATGGTATCGCTGCCTTCGTCCCTAAATGCATACCCGTCGATAGACAGTGTGATGTACTTATTATTCTTAACGATATCAACAATACTGTCTATCGCTTTAAGAGTATATTCATGGTATAATGCAGATTGTTTATAATCGAATCGTATTACCGTTGTATCGCTGTAAAATTTAATAACAGAATCGTATTCTGGTGATTTTTGTTTCGTCTGACTTTTTGCATCGGTTACAATACCCAAGCTGAATACAAGGCAAAATGCTAAAAAATATGAACGGGGTAAGGACATAATCCGTAGTTTGTTTATGCCGCTAAGATACATATTACTTGCAATGAGTATTTTTAGGGCCGTTTTTTAAGTTCAGTCAGTTAGTGCAAACTATATGCCGATATTGTAAACATAAGCTCCCGATTCGGAAACTGCATGTTGATTTACCTGCAGCATTCTACACTCCTGTTGCCATTTTTTTATCTTCCATGCAGGGTTTGAAGCGTCGAAAACAAATTGTTTACAGCTGAAAATCTGCAGTAGCTGTGTTATTGTTATTTTCGGATTTTTTGAAATGATGATTAAATCAACGTAAATTTTTTCTGGCGGTGTTTCAAAATTTACTAACTGTTGAATATTTACTATCCGCTTATTTAAAAACTGGTAAAATATGCCATTGTTGAAATTTCCAGCAGTGCTGTCTTCTCTGTTGGTTAATTGCAAGGCAATCCGAGATGGTTTTAAATGAAAATTCTTCAGCATGCCATCCTCCAGTAAAATACTGTCGCCCGCAAACTGATAGCTGGAGCCACTTACAAAATCAATAGCCCGGTGCTGCGGCACATTGTACACAATTATTTTCTGTTGATTGGCGGTAAGCCATTTGCCATACCTGTTTTGCATAGTAAATAGCAGCAAAGTTATAACGGTAGCAGTAAAATACTTCTTGTTCCTCTGAATGAGCCATGCACTAAACAAGGCGACAACCGCATAAAGTAGCACGGTAGAAAAAACAGTTGCCGGAATTCTATCCCAAACAGCAAATGACAAATCATTAATCCAGAGTATTGTTTTATTAAGTGCCCAGGTTAACCAGCCAACCAATTTGCCAAGAGCCGGACCCACAAAAGGTATCCACGAAAACGTAAGCAACACAATAGCGCTATACAAAATAAGCATAGCCATAGGCACTGCAATAATATTGCTCAGTAAAAATAAATTAGGAAACTGGTGAAAATAATAAATGCAAACCGGAAAAGTAAGCAGTTGCGCCGCTATAGAAACCGATATCAGCATCCATAGTTTATCTATCCATTTGTTTCTTATGTACCATATATTATAAATGGGCCGTTGAAAAATAACAATACCCAAAACTGCCAGGTACGACAGTTGAAAACCCACAGCCCATAGGTAATATGGATTATAGCATAACAACGCAAAAGCCGAAGCTGCCAAAGCATTATAAATAGTTGCGGCTTTAAAATAGTTTTTGCCCAGACTGATAAAACTAAACATTACCGCGGCCCTCATTACCGAGGGAGAAGCACCAGTTAAAATAGCAAACAGCCAGAGACAAGCCAATATTAAAATTACCTGCCCATGTTTTGATTTTTTAATAAAAGGAATTTTTGCAAACAACCAGACAAGAAGCACATAAATAAGCCCCAAATGCATTCCTGAGATTGCAATGATATGCACCACACCAGTATTGCTGTAGGCCTGCACCAGGTCTTTGTCTAAATCATTGGTATAGCCAATTAATAAAGCCTGTGCAATGCCCAGTTCGTCTTTACCTGTGTTTATGGATTTTTTTAAAACAGACAAAACATATTCTCTGGCATTATAAATAAATTCCCAAAATACATTTTTCGCACTGCTGTCTTTTCCTGTTATTGCTACCCAATCTTTGTTCTTTAAAAAAACATTGTGAAATATTCCCTGAAAGCCGGCATAGCGTTCATAATTAAACCCGCCCGGGTTGCCCGAGTTTTTTATGGATTGAATATTGTTATGAATGATAATTCGGTCGCCAAACTGAAGATTAATTTTACTGCTGTCTTTGGAAAAATATAATAACAGTTTTCCTTTGCAGGAAATGCTTTTACCATCTTGAACGATAGATTCGACATAGCAATCGGCTTTAAAAGATTTTGCTTTTTCGGTAGGTGGCTCTCCAATGCGAACTACGATATAGTCTCCCCCCTTATAGTAATTTCCGTACCAGTGCTGGTTGTTCGTTATATCTTTTTGCCAGGTAAGCCACAAACCAACACTAATCATTAAAAGCTGAACGATAAAGCCCTGAACAAACTGCAACTTAAACCTGATGCCCTCGGGTAATAAATAAAATAACAGGAACGAAATACTGAAAGAAATAAACGCAGTAATAATAACCGGTTGATTAATCTTAAGATACCATTGCAATAATATTCCTGCAATCAAGGGCAGCAGCAATCTTATGAAAGGAGCTTTTTTCCAAACAGGTATAGTATAGGGGCGAATCATACAACAAAATAAAAAACAGGTTTGAAAATTCAAACCTGTTTTTTAGAAACCCAATATATTTAATATCTACTTACTTGCTCAAGTGCATACTCCGCTCTTTGTACAATTGGCGGAAATACGGGTCACGCAAATCCTTGATAAACCGGATGGCCTCACCGGTGCTTTTCATTTCGGGCCCTAGTTCTTTATTTACACCAGGGAATTTATTAAAAGAGAAAACCGGTTCTTTAATGGCAAAGCCAGTTAGTTTCTTCTCGTAGGTAAAATCGGTGAGCTTGTTTACACCCATCATTATTTTGGTAGCAATATTCAAATAAGGTATTTGATAGGCTTTGGCAATAAAAGGTGTGGTACGACTGGCTCTTGGGTTAGCTTCAATTACATATACATTACCATCTTTAATGGCAAATTGTATATTAATAAGCCCTTGAATATGCAGGGCCCTTGCAATTTTTTCGGCATATTCTTCCATGGTATGCACAATCAATGGCGATAAATTAAACTGCGGCAACACAGCATTGCTATCGCCACTATGAATACCAGCCGGTTCAATATGTTCCATCACACCCATCACATGAAAATTCTCTCCATCAAAAATGGCATCTATTTCAGCTTCCTGACAACGGTCTAAAAAATGATCAATTAAAATTTTATTACCGGGCAGATGTTTTATCAGGCTTAACACGCCTTTTTCCAAGTCTTCGTCATTAATTACAATACGCATTCTTTGTCCACCCAAAACATAACTAGGTCTTATTAGAACCGGGTAGCCAACTTGTCTGGCTACTTCAATGGCTTCGTCGGTATCATAAGCGGTGCCATAATTCGGATAAGGAATTTCAAGTTCTTTCAACATATCGCTGAACCGGCCACGGTCTTCGGCAATATCCATACTATCAAAAGAAGAACCGATTATTTTGATGCCTTTTTCATGCAATCGCTTTGCAAGTTTTAATGCGGTTTGCCCGCCAAGCTGCACAATTACGCCATAAGGTTTTTCGTATTCTACAATTTCCCAAAGATGCTCCCAAAACACGGGTTCAAAATAAAGCTTGTCGGCAATATCAAAATCGGTTGAAACAGTTTCGGGGTTACAATTTACCATGATGGCTTCGTAACCCGCTTCTTTAATAGCCAGCAGCCCGTGCACACAGCAGTAGTCAAACTCAATACCCTGGCCAATTCTGTTGGGACCGCTTCCCAAAACAATAATCTTCTTTTTATCGGTAACAATACTTTCGTTGCTCAGCAGTTTGCTTTCGTTGGCTGGTTTATTCTCGAAAGTAGAATAGAAATAAGGTGTTTTTGCTTCAAACTCGGCACTGCAAGTATCTACCATTTTAAACACACGGGTAAGTCCCATGGTTTTACGACGCTCGTAAATAATCTCTGCATTATCCTCCTTCATGATGCGAACAATCTGCTCATCACTAAAGCCTAAAAATTTGGCTTCGGTTAAAAGTTCATCGGGCAAGGTTTTATTACTGTGCTGTGCAATCTGTTTTTCACAATCACAAATCTTTTGAATCTGATAAATAAACCAACGATCAATTTTTGTGCTTTCGCAAATGCGTTTTATGCTGGCACCCGCCATCAGTGCATCTTTAATTCTAAAAATGCGGTCCCATTTAGGAATCTTGATATACTCCACCAATTCATCAGCATGCATCATGCTTTTTCCATAGTAACCTAAACCCACGGCTTCGTTTTCTAAACTCTGACAAGCTTTTTGTAATGCCTCGGCAAAGCTGCGGCCAATCCCCATTACTTCACCAACACTTTTCATTTGAAAGCCAAGTGTATCTTTAGCGCCTTTAAACTTATCAAAATTCCAGCGTGGTATTTTTACAATCACATAATCAAGTGCCGGTTCAAAATATGCCGATGTGGATTGGGTGATTTGATTTTTTAATTCATCAAGATTATAACCGATGGCAAGTTTGGCAGCAATTTTTGCAATGGGGTAACCGGTTGCTTTGCTAGCCAGAGCCGATGAGCGGCTAACCCTTGGATTAATTTCCACCACAATAATTTCTTCGGTTTGCGGATTAAGTGCAAACTGCACATTACAGCCGCCGGCAAAATTACCCAAGTCTCTCATCATCCTGATGGCCGTATTACGCATTAACTGATATGCTGTATCGCTTAAGGTCATTACCGGCGCAACGGTTATTGAATCGCCAGTATGAATTCCCATTGGGTCAAAGTTTTCAACCCCACAAATGATTACAACATTATCTGCATTATCCCTCAATAATTCCAGTTCAAATTCTTTCCAGCCAAGTACCGCTTTCTCCACTAATACCTCATGTATGGGGCTTGCAATTAAAGCGTTATTCAGTGCTTCGTCTAATTCATCTTTGGCAAAAACAATGGCTCCACCGCTGCCGCCTAATGTAAAGGAAGGCCGCAGCACCAGCGGGAACCCTATTTCCTGGGCAAATTCTTTCCCTTCTAAAAATGAGTTGGCAATTCTTGCTTGACAAACCGGAATTCCCATTTCAATCATCCACTGCCTAAATTTTTCTCGGTCTTCGGCTTTGTCGATGGCTTTAATATCTACACCAATCAATCTAACGTTATGCTTTTCCCAAATACCCAGCTCATCTACTTCTTTACAAAGATTCAGCGCTGTTTGTCCGCCCATAGTTGGCAGTACAGCATCTATCTTGTTTTCTTCCAAAATTTGTTCTATACTTTCTACAGTAAGCGGTAATAAATAAACCCTGTCGGCCATCATTGGGTCGGTCATGATGGTGGCAGGGTTACTGTTTATCAGAATTACTTTAACCCCCTCTTCCCGTAATGAACGGGCCGCTTGCGTACCGGAATAATCAAATTCACAGGCCTGGCCAATTACAATTGGTCCGGATCCGATAATTAAAACTGATTGTATTGAGTTGTCTTTTGCCATAGTAGATTTGCCGCTGAGTTGGCGTGCAAAAGTACTGGCAAAAAAAGGAAATTAAAAATCTTAATAAGCTATTTCAACACGCCATTCGCCTTTGTCATAAAATTCTACATCAACCACACCTCTATCAGTACCCATAAACCTTACCCTAAAAGGAAATTGTACATCTTGAAATTCAATCGTTTGGATAGTAGACATTTCGGAAGTATTAGTACGTTGAAAAAAGCCATTAAGCACAGTATAACTGGCTGCATTGGCTACACCCATGGCGCCGGTTTTCATTGAAAAATAAACAGAATTTTTTCTGGTACCTAAAAACTGAAAGCTTTTGTAAGTTACCGCTGAGCCCATTTCTTTAACTGAATACGGATCTTCGTATTCTCCCCGATAGTTATCTTTTTTCCAATACCCTTTCAATAATGTGGGCACGCCGTCTACCATACGGTGCATTTCGCCTTTACCATCTTTCAGTCCTTTTCTCCAGCCGCCATAATAAAAATCTCCATTTGGCCAGGTATACTTTCCTTTACCATCGGGCCAGCCGTTTTTAAACTCACCATCGTACTCATTTACTCCTGTAGATTTTCCCAAACCGTCAGCCTTTCCGTTTTTACAATTGCCAATATAAGTTCCATTTATTGAATCTGCCAATACTTTACAGTCTGTATTTTGGGCATACGATTGCGTGGCTACTAAAAATAGTACACTGAACATTAATAATTGTTTCATAAAAATTGGTTTGGTTATAAAAGGGTTTGGTTGAAAGATGTAATTTCATATATTATTACATAAAAATTCAGGTATCGTACATTAAATATAATGATAAAATATATTCAAAGGTCCACATTTCTACTTATTGTATTGTTAAATGTGCAACACACTAACGGTCAGTTTTTTCAGCCAAAAAATTATCCTCAGGATTATTTTATGTATCCGGTAGAAGCTATTAAATCCCTCTCGGCCAATTTTGGCGAATTAAGATCTAACCACTACCATATGGGGCTCGATTGTCGTACTGACAGAGCCCAAAATAAACGAGTACTGGCAGCTGCCGATGGATATATAGCTAAAGTGAAAGTTGAACCCTGGGGCTTTGGCCGGGCCATTTATATTAATCATCCCAAAGGCTTAACCACATTATATGCTCATTTAAACGATTTTTATCCCGAGCTGGAAAATTATATAAAGGAGCAGCAATACAAGTTAAAAAGCTGGGCTGTTTATCTAGATATACCAGATCGTTTTTTTCCAGTAACCAAGGGAATGTTTATTGCCTATAGTGGTAATACGGGTGGATCGCAGGGGCCACACTTGCATTTTGAAATAAGAGATACAAAAACTGATAAGGTTCTAAATCCTTCCTTATTCAATTTTCCGATACCTGATAATGTTGCACCCGATGTTTACCGGCTTGCTGTTTACGACCGCAACATAAGCACCTTCGAGCAAAGTCCGCAATTATACACGCTAAAAAAAGTAAACGGTAAATATGTTACTACGCCCTTGTTGATTGTTGCCAAAACTGATAAAGTAAGTTTTGGCATATCGGCCTCTGATCGTTATACAGGCTCAAACAACCGCAATGGTATTTATGAAACCGTTTTGTATGAAAATGATAAGCCCATTGTTGGCTTTCAGTTGGATAGCATCAGCTACAACGAAACCCGCTATTTAAATGCACATATAGATTACAGCTACCGCAGCAAGGGTGGTTCTTATATACAACATGTATCCAAATTGCCTGGTTATAATAACAGTGTTTACAAAACTACCAACGGCGATGGCGTAATTGCTATTGATGATGATAGTGTTCATAAAATAAAACTAGAAGTAAAAGATGCCCACGGCAATACATCCATTGTAGAATTTGATGTAAAAAGAAGCGCTACTTTTACTGAGAAGCCTAAACGAGACTCAACAACTTATTTTCAACAAAAGGCTTTTCACCCGGGCTTTTTAAACTTATTCGAAAACGACAACATCAGTTTTTACCTGCCGGAAAACAGTTTGTATGATTCTATCCGATTTGAGTATAAAGAAATCAACTCCGCCACAGGATTCAACATTTATCAATTACACAATACCAGCGTTCCGGTAAATGGCTATTTCCCCATCACAATCAGAGCAACAACCAATACGCCCGATAAAATGGTAATGCACCGCTTTGCAAATGGCAAAGACGATTACAAAAAAGCCGAGCCGGTTACCAACGGAGATAAAACGGGTTGGTACCGGGCCAATTTTAGGGAGTTTGGCAGTTTTCAATTAATGGTTGATGATGAACCGCCGGTTGTTACGCCCATTGGTTTTTACAGCGGTATGAACTGCAGCAAACAAAGCCGTATTGTTTTTGTTGTGAAAGATAATACCGAAGACCTGAAAAGCTTTACCGCCCTGTTAGATGGAAACTGGTTGAGGTTCAGCAACGATAAAGGAACCCGTTTTATTTATGAATTCGATGAAATGTGCCCGAAAGGAGAACATGAATTAAAAGTTATTGCAGAAGATATGGTGGGCAATATCACCGAGAGAGTTTATAAGTTTACAAGGTGAGAAATTGGGGTAATGAGTATATAAAGTAAATAAAGTATGTAGAAAGCAGAGGCCTTTATTTACTTTAACAACTTTAGATACTTTCCAACTTAATAACAATCAAGCACTTTTCATATAATAATCATCCGTGATGACACATTTAACCGAAGGAAAAAAGGCTCCAGCATTTAAAGGCACCGACCAAAACGGAAAATCAGTTTCACTGGCAGATTTTAAAGGCAAAAAAATAGTACTGTATTTTTATCCGGCCGACGATACACCTACTTGCACGGTGCAAGCATGTAACCTCCGTGACAATCATAGTCTTTTAAAAAAGAAAGGCTTTGTTGTTTTAGGAGTAAGTCCCGATGAAGAAAAAAAGCACAAAAAATTTGAAGCAAAATATGATTTGCCTTTTACGTTACTGGCCGATGCCGATCATAAAATAATTGATAAATTTGGGGTTTGGGGAGAGAAGCAATTATATGGAAGAATGTACATGGGGCTGCACCGAACCACTTTCTTAATTGATGAAAAGGGTGTTATCCGAAAAATATTCCTAAAGCCGAAAAGCAAACAACACACCGAAGAAATATTAAATGCTTGGGCTGCGTTAAGTAACGATTAATGCTCTTATATTTATACTTTGATAAAAACAAGTCAAGTTTAAAATATATTCCATGTTAAAATCAATATCCGTTGTAATGATTGTAATAACCTGCTGCTTGTTAATTGTTAGCTGTAGCAAAAGCGATGGAGGAACCACAACAACACCTGGATTCTGCGATGGAGTAACGTCTAAATACGCCGCCGATGTTCAACCTTTACTTACTACCAGCTGTCTGTTGGGCAGTAATTGCCATAGTGCTGGCAGCGTAAATTCTGGCGGTGAATTAACTGATTACACGAAAGTATTTAATAAGCGGGTTCAAATAAGGGCACAGGTAAATGCTGGCACCATGCCGCAAACAGGATCGCTTACCACTGATCAAAAGAAAAAAATTATATGCTGGATTGATTCAGGAGCGGCAAATAATTAATGAGTGTTATTAAATCACCCACTCCACTTCTCCAAAATCAAATTCACGTTCAACCGCGTCAACCGTTATCAAACGGCCGGCATCCGAAACGCCTTTTATCATCGTTTCAAATACCTGCTCCTCTCTTTTAAGATTTACCAACTGGTTGCGTTTATACAAATACTCATTATATCGCTCTATAACTTCATCATTGGCTTTTAGTGCTGCTAAATTTTTCATCAGCAGATTATGTAACTCCTTTGCAAGCGAAACAATATCAAAATTTTTACCCGTTATCTGCTTTAGTGAAACAGGGTTAAGCAAACCGCCATCAAACTCAGTTTGATTAATGTTTATACCAATCCCCACCACTGCCCACTTCCAGCTTTTACCTTGCAATACGTTCTCAATCAATACTCCCCCTGCCTTTCTGTCACGCCAATACAGGTCGTTAGGCCATTTTATTTTAGTTTCATCGCCTGCACGGCTGCTGAAAAAATCAAAACAGCTAATGGCAACAGCAGCACTTAAATGAAACTGACTGGTAATTTGTAACCTTTCGGGCTCCAAAACAAGGCTCATGGCTATGTTTTTACCGGCGGCCGAAGTCCAGTTTTTACCCCGCTGTCCTTTTCCGGCGGTTTGGTACGGGGTAAACCATAGTTTTCCATGCTTCGCCATTCCAGCATGAACCATGTCCATGGCATAGTTGTTGGTACTGTCAACACTGTCTAAGATGTTAAAAAAACCGTCTTCAGTCATAACAAATCAAATGGCAAAGAAGTGTTACTTTTGCCAATCATTGCAAGCTACGGCCTGCCATCATAAAAAGAAAAAAAATAAAAGCCGATTTGAATAATTTAAACGCATTAAATACCCGCAAAAAAAGCAGTGTTGTTAGAATAACGAGGAACAGTAAAATTTTCAAAACAATCGTCAATTCCATTCAGGATAAAAAGGGCGAAAAAATCGTCAGCCTCGACCTCCGGAAAATTCCTGAAGCAGTTGCCGATTTTTTTATAATTTGTCAGGCAAGCAATACCACCCAACTAAGGGCTATTGCCGATTTTATTGAAACTGATGTAAAAGAAAAAACCGGCGAATTAGCTTACAAACATGAAGGCAGGCAGGGACAACAGTGGATCCTGATAGATTATGTAAATGTGGTGGTTCATGTAATGTTGCCCGAACCTAGGAAGTTTTACGGCCTAGAAGAAATGTGGAGTGATGCACCGCTAACTGAACATGAAGGTTAAAAAAATGATTTACAATATGAGTAAATCATAAACGTCTTATAAAAAAGTACCGTACCCAAATAAAATAGCACGAATAACATGAGTCAACAAGACAGCAACAGGAAATTTAATCCTGATAATATACCGCCAAAGGGAAATGACCCCAAAGACAAGAAGCCCCGTTTTAGTATTTACTGGGTGTATGGCATTATTTTTCTTACCATCATTGGCTGGAATTTATATCGCACCGTAGACAGCGCCGGCGTTGAAACCGACCAGCAGAAGTTTTACAGCATGGTATTGCAGGGCGATGTAGTCAAAATGAAAACCATCCGCAATAAAGAAATTGTACGGGTATTTTTAAACCCCGACAGCTTAAAAGCCAAAGCCGAGTTTTACAAGGGGGCTCTCAATACCAAGCTCGACGAAAAAAATTATGAAAGGGTGCTTGCGGTAAAAGAAGATCAACCACATTTATCCTTTAACATAGTAGATGATAAAACTTTTGCCACACAAATGGCCGAGTTTTATAAAAACAATCCAACTGTAAAGCAAATTCCCGACTCTCCTGCAAACGAAGGAGAGCTTATCGGACAAATCATTAGCACCTTATTACCCATTTTACTAATCGTATTGTTATTTGTAATGATGATGCGTAAAGTAGGCGGGCCAGGCGGTGGTGGTGGCGCAGGCGGTATCTTCAGCATTGGTAAATCAAAAGCTACGCTGTTTGAAAAAGGTACACGTGTTAATATAAACTTTGGCGATGTTGCCGGACTTGATGAAGCCAAAGTAGAAGTGATGGAAATTGTTGATTTCCTAAAAAACCCAAAAAAATATACAGCCCTTGGCGGTAAAATTCCAAAAGGTGCGTTATTGGTTGGCCCTCCGGGTACTGGTAAAACATTACTGGCCAAAGCAGTAGCTGGTGAGGCACAAGTGCCTTTCTTTAGTTTGAGCGGAAGTGATTTTGTGGAAATGTTTGTAGGTGTGGGTGCTAGCCGTGTACGTGACTTATTTAAGCAGGCCCGTGAAAAAGCTCCTTGTATTATTTTTATTGATGAGATTGATGCGATAGGAAGAGCAAGAGGAAAAAATATGATGATGAGTAATGATGAAAGGGAGAACACCCTTAATCAGTTGCTGGTGGAGATGGATGGTTTTGGAACCGATTTAGGTATCATTATTTTAGCCGCAACCAACCGGCCAGATGTATTGGATACAGCGCTTTTACGTCCCGGACGTTTTGATCGTCAAATATCGATTGACCGACCCGACATGGTTGGA
Source organism: Ferruginibacter sp. (assembly GCA_046595125.1). Taxonomy (GTDB): domain Bacteria; phylum Bacteroidota; class Bacteroidia; order Chitinophagales; family Chitinophagaceae; genus Ferruginibacter. Next base: position 8,129 of record JBKJPN010000245.1, on the reverse strand, counting down.
AGAGAAGCCATTTTTAAAGTTCATTTAGAGCCTATAAAAATTTCTGAAACATTGGATGTTTATAAACTCGCCGAGCAAACCCCTGGTTTTGCAGGTGCCGATATTGCCAATGTTTGTAACGAAGCAGCACTGATTGCAGCCCGTAAAGGAAAAGCAGCGGTTGATATGAGCGACTTTCAGGATGCAATTGATCGTGTTATTGGCGGGCTAGAGAAAAGAAACAAGATTATCTCTCCCGAAGAAAAAGAAATTATTGCCTACCACGAAGCTGGCCATGCCATTTGCGGCTGGTACCTAGAGCATGCATATCCTTTATTAAAAGTTACAGTTGTGCCAAGAGGCACAGCGGCACTGGGTTACGCCCAGTACACACCCAAAGAGCAATACCTATACAATACAGACCAGTTGATGGATCAAATTTGTATGACACTGGGAGGAAGAGCAAGTGAAGATATTTTCTTTGGAAAAATAAGTACAGGCGCCAGCAACGATCTGCAGCAGATAACAAAAATCGCTTACAGCATGATTACCGTTTATGGTATGAATGAGAAAGTGGGTAATATCAGTTACTACGATCCTAATCAAGAGAATGTATTTACAAAACCTTTCAGCGAAGAAACCGGTAAGATGATTGATGAAGAAGTGAGAAAGTTAATTGACGAAGCATACCAACGCACAAAAGCATTGTTGGTTGACAAAAAAGGAGATGTTGAAAAATTGGCTAAAGAATTGTTGAAGAAAGAAGTTTTATTTAAGAGCGATGTTGAAACCTTAATAGGCAAAAGGCCATATGAAGAAAAAAAGGCTTTGGATATTGTTGTTGAAGATAAAGATGCCGTAACAGAAGCACCAACAACAGAAATGCCCGAAGAATTAAAAACACCACCGGCGATTTAAATTCTAAACACAGGAGGAATGTCAGCCCTAGCTTGTCGAAGGCGGATTTAATTGAAAAGTCATGGCTGTAACACCAGCAAAAGAAAATATTTTAAAACGAATACGGCAGGCACTGAGTAATCCGGTGCCTTTGCCATTTCCTCAAAGTGAGGGAACCAATTCTGTTTTTCACCCGGCCACCGATACACTTGACGTAGTGTTTGCACAGGAGTTCATCAACATGCAGGGCAAGTTTGTTTTTTGTATGGATGAAAATGAAATGCTGCAGCAGCTGCGTATGTTGATTGACGAAAAACAGTGGACAAAAATTTACTGCAATACCGATAAATGGAATGCACAATTCAGCAATACCATCAACCTGGCGGGATGCGATGCATCCATAACCGATTGCGAATTTTTAGTGGCCCGTACAGGCACCATTGTAATGAGTGCCGCACAACAAAGTGGCCGCACAGTTAGTGTGTATGCACCCATTCATATCTGCATCGCATATACCGATCAGCTTGTTTATGATGTTAAAGATGCTTTAGTTAAACTAAAAGAAAAATACGTCGGCAACATTCCTTCTCTCATCACCTTCGCCACCGGCCCCAGCCGCACAGCCGATATTGAAAAAACACTGGTTACCGGCGTACACGGCCCAAAAGAAGTGTATTGCTTTCTGGTAGAAGCATAATTCCTTTTTTACAAGTACCTTTATTATATTATGAACAACGATATTTTTAAACTATTTGTGTATGGCTCCTTGCGGAGCGGTTTTCGCAATCCGGTATATGAATACCTCACTAAATATTTTCATTTAATAGGCGAAGCCGTGGTTAAAGGAAAATTGTATGATTTGGGCGAATATCCCGCCGCTGCTGCTACCGAGGAGGAAAATTTTATTTCTGGCGAATTATATTGCATCAGCAATCCTTTGGAATTTTCGTGGGCCATAGGCCAGCTGGATGATTATGAAGGGCTGAATACGGAAGAAGGTGAAAATCCTTTATATAAACGTGAGCCTGTTATTGCTTATAAAAACGGACAGCCCGAAATTGCCTGGATTTACTGGTTTAACGGTGATTTAACCGGCAAACTCGAAATAGAATCAGGCGATCTGTTACAATACCTGCAGCAAAAAAACAAACCCTGACTACATGGAAATTGCAAGAGATAAAAAAATTTATTTCCTTTCCGATTTCCATTTGGGAGCACCCAATGCCGAAGCCAGTCTGGTTCGGGAAAAAAAGATTATCAAATTTCTGGATGAAATAAAGACAGACGCAGCGGTAATTTTCATTGTTGGTGATTTGTTTGATTTTTGGTACGAGTATAAAAAAGTAGTCCCAAAAGGATACGTACGTATTTTAGGCAAACTAGCCGACCTTACCGATTCGGGCATTCCAGTTCACTTTTTTGTTGGTAACCACGATATGTGGATGAAAAATTATTTTCAAAAGGAATTGAATATACCTGTTTATTTTGAACCCGTTCCTTTCACTTTCAACAATAAAAAATTTCTGATTGGCCATGGCGATGGTCTGGGACCCGGCGACCACGGCTATAAATTCATCAAAAAAATATTCCGCAATAAATTCAGCAACTGGCTATTTGGTATTTTGCCTCCTTATCTTGGCATGGGTATTGCAAATTACTTTAGTCGTAAAAGCAGGGCACAAACCGGGCAAACCAACGAAGTGTTTTTAGGAGAAGAAAAAGAATGGCTGATTATCTATTGCAAAGAAGTATTGCAAAAAGAACATTACGATTTTCTAATCTTTGGACATCGGCATTTACCCATTGATTTTGATTTAAATGATAAAAGCAAATACATCAACCTCGGCGACTGGATTCAATATTTCAGCTATGCGGTGTTTGATGGAGAAAAAACTGAATTGAAATATTATAAAGATTGAAAAAAATAAAAATCATAACTTTTCTTCTGTGTTTCTGTGCTTCTGTGGCAACGCCCGTTTTAGCGCTGGCCCAAAGCGATTCAGCGTTTCAATTTATTAAATCCATCCCGGGCGATTTTACTTATTTCAATGTAGATAATTTGGATAATATTTATCTACTTGATAATAACAACCGTTTAAAAAAACAGACCTACAATGGAGACTCTGTGGCTGTTTTTAACGATGTAAAAAAATACGGCAATCCTTCATCCATTGACGTTACCAACCCAATGAAAACCTTACTCTACTACAAGAATTTTTCAACGGTGGTAACACTCGACCGTTTGTTAACTGTTCGTAACACCATCAATTTCCGCAAGCATAATATTTTTTATGTAAATAATGTAACCCTGTCGTACGATAATTATATGTGGATTTTTGATGAGGAAGATTTTAAACTGAAGAAGATTGATGAAGAAGGAAAACTGCAACAAGCTACTGTTGACTGGAGAAACTTATTTGACTCTGTTCCAGCACCTGTTAAAATAGTTGACAAAAACAATTATGTATATCTCTACGACCCCGAAAAAGGATTTTACATTTTTGATTATTATGGCGGCTTTAAAAACAGGCTTCCTTTTTTAAACTGGACCGATGTGGAAGTGACCGGAACAACCATGTATGGTTTCTATAAAAACATGCTGTACAGTTACGAACTAAAATCGCTGCAGCTAAAGGAGTACAAACTACCGGTCTTTTTTGGAAAATTCAGCGCTATTAAAGCCATGAATGGAAAAGTATACCTGCTCTATGAAAAGGGAATTGATATCTACCAGATAAAATAATTACAATTACTGATTCAGTATTTCAGCTAGTTCCTTATCCCACTTACCTGTTTTGCCATATTCAACCACACGGCCAATTTCTTTACCATCCTTCATTACAATAAATGTGGGCACCAGCGTAACATTAAACGCCTGGGCAATATTGCCTAAGGATGTTTTTGCCCGGTTAACGCCAAACAAGGTAATGGCATCATCAGCAATACCGCTTTTTTCCTGTAGCTTAAAAAACTTGGGTAAAATAAACTGTGTATCCTCACACCAGGTGCCACCAAAAACTACAAACTGGTATTTTCCTTTGGCTCTTTCAAAAGCATTCAGGGTAGCCGTATCGGGGTTATAAAATTTTTGGCTGTTGTTGAACCAAGCAAATGCTGTATCGTTTTGAATGAGGTATTTATTTACCAACCCCCGCACTATTTTTACTTGAGGGTGGTTGGGTAAATCCTGGCTTGCTTCGTATTGCGCCTGTGCAAATAAATGAGTTGACGTTGCAGTTAAAAACAAAAGTGCAAATAAATATTTTTTCATCCTGTTGATTTTGAAATTCAGTATTTCTGTGTGTGGTAAATATCGTAACAAAAAAATAACTGCCTTAGAGTTTTATGTTAAGCGTAAGTTATAAGCCGGCTTTCAATTCATACAAAAAGCCCTTCAGTCTTTTAAGTGATTCAATTAAAGCAAATTTTTCATCCCCTCTTTTATTCTGTTTTAAAAAATCCTTAGCACCTTCAATGGTATATTTTCTTTCACGCAGTAAATGATATATCAGTTTTAGATTTTTAATATCCTCGGGGCGAAACAGTCTGTCGCCTTTGCCATTCTTCCTAGGCTTTAAAATATCAAACTCGTTTTCCCAAAATCTTATCAGCGACTGGTTAACTTTAAACATATCGGCCACAATCCCAATGGCGTAGTATTTCTTTTCAAACAAAATTTCATCTGCCGGTATCTCAATCAAATCGGCACCCGACTCCTTCTCTTTCAAGCTCATGCGGCCGCGGGTTTTCTTTTTATTATCGGCCTTAGTTTTAAGTTCTATTTTATCTGCGGCTGGTTTAACAGGCACAACAGGTTTTGCCACTGGTTTTTTAACAACCGGTGCATCATCAAAATCAAATGCTATTTGTTGAAGAGCCATAATTAAAATTAGTCAAAACTTTTGGCACTGCCAGTAGATGCAATTTTAAGCACCTGGTCGTACTGGGCTGCGGTAAGGTCATTAAAGAAGAAATAAACTGGATCAACGGGGTTACCATTAATATGCACTTCGTAATGTACATGCGGGCCGGTGCTAGCGCCGGTGTTGCCCACCCAACCAATTACTTCACCACGTTTAACCCTTTGTCCGCCCCTTACTTTTATACGAACCATATGCATATATTCGGTTTCGTAGCCATAGCCATGGTTAATAATTACGTGGTTACCGGTACCGGTACCCATGCCAGCAGTAGTAACTACTCCATCGCCAGTAGCATATATAGGGGTACCCTGTGGGGCGGTAAAATCTAGGCCGCTATGCATTTTGGCAATACCGTAAATTGGATGAATTCGGTAACCAAACCCACTTGCTATTCTTGTTAATTGTTTATTGCTGATAGGCTGAATGGCCGGTATGCTGGCAATTTTTGTCTCTTGGTTATTGATTAGTTTCTCAATGGCATTATAGCTTTCAAACTGATAAGCGATACGGGCAGTAATATTATTGAGTGTTTTGGTAATTTCAAAACCCAACTCATCGTCCTTAATCAGGTTTATCTTTGCAATCTCCTTTTTCTTTTCAATGGCTTTTGTACGGGCACTATCACTTAATGGATTGGCTTCAAAAATAGAACGGTACACTTCATTGTCTCTTTTCTCCAGTTCGGCCATCTGTTGCTGCAGGGTTTTAGTTTTTACAGCCAGTGCATTGTAATTATCTCTAACTATTTCGTATTTCAACTCGGCCTCTTTATCAGCCGCCCTTGGGAAAAAGCTGTTGTATGCCCATATAATAATTGCTGATGTAACCAACGCAGCCGAAATAAAACCAAATACCCGCAGCAGTTTCACCCGCAGGGGCGTAACCAGCTTTTCATACCGTAGGGTATGCGTATTATAGTAGTATTTAATTTTCTTCATGAACCCTTTGTGGCTTGCGGCTTGAACCTGTTTTATTACCTTTGCTTCCGTTGAACAAAAGTTCACAAATATAGCCCGATAAACTGCAAAAATCAACCCATTTAAACATTTGGTATATGATGACGAGTGCTGCCATACGACAACAATTTCTTGATTTTTTTAAATCGAAGGGCCATGATATTGTTCCCTCGGCGCCAATCGTTGTAAAAAATGACCCTACCCTTTTATTTACCAATGCAGGGATGAATCAGTTTAAGGATTATTTTCTGGGCAATAAACAGGCGGCCAATCCACGAGTGGCCGATACACAAAAATGCCTACGTGTTAGTGGCAAGCACAACGATTTGGAAGAAGTGGGTGTAGATACTTACCACCATACCATGTTTGAAATGTTAGGTAACTGGAGCTTTGGCGATTATTTTAAAAAAGAAGCTATAGCCTGGAGTTGGGAATTGCTTACTGATGTTTACAAATTAGATAAAGACAAATTATACGTTACCATTTTTGAAGGTGATGAAAGCGAAGGTTTACCACGTGATAAAGAAGCTTTTAACGAATGGAAAAAAGTGATTCCCGAAGAGCGAATTTTACTCGGCAATAAAAAAGATAATTTTTGGGAGATGGGCGATACCGGCCCTTGCGGTCCTTGCACCGAAATACATGTTGATTGCCGCAGTGAAGAAGAAAGGAAAGCAGTTAGTGGCGCAACGCTAGTAAACAATGATCATCCACAGGTGATAGAAATTTGGAACAATGTTTTCATCCAGTTTAACCGAAAAAAAGACGGCAGCCTAGAAGAATTACCTGCTAAGCATGTTGATACGGGAATGGGATTTGAACGACTAGTGAGAGTTATTCAAAACAAATCTTCTAACTACGATACGGATGTTTTTACTGGCACAATTGAGGCGATAAGTAAAAAAGTAAATAAAGTATATAAAGCCGGCGATGATAAAGAGAGCGTTGCGTTTCGGGTAATTGCTGATCATATACGTGCCATCTGCTTTACCATTGCTGATGGACAACTGCCTTCAAACACAGGCGCAGGCTATGTTATACGCCGCATACTACGCAGGGCGGTAAGGTATTATTATTCTTACTTAGATTATAAGCAACCCCTGCTTCATGAAATTTTACCGGTTATAGCAAAGCAATTTGAACATGTTTTTCCTGAGTTAATTAAACAACTTGATTTTGTTGATAAGGTTGTTAAGGAAGAAGAAGATGCATTTTTAAGAACCGTTGATAATGGTTTATCGCTTCTTGACCAGGCAACAAAAAATATCAGCGGCGAAGAAGCTTTTAAATTATATGACACATTTGGTTTCCCTCTCGACCTTACAAAACTGGTTGCCATCGAAAAAGGTTTAACTGTTGATGAAAAAGGTTTTGAAGCAGAAATGCAAAAACAAAAAGACCGCAGCCGCTCAGCTGCAGTTTTAGAAACCGAAGACTGGATTACAGTTAATAATATTGATTCTTCAAAATTTGTTGGCTACGATTCTTTAGAATCAAAAGCACAGGTAGTCAAATACCGCAAAGTTTCAGGCAAAGGAAAAAAGCTGTATCAAATAGTTTTAGACCAAACTCCTTTCTACGCCGAAAGCGGCGGACAGGTTGGAGATCGAGGTAAATTAAAAATTAATAATGAAGAATTAATAATTATCGATACGAAGAAAGAGAATGACCTAATCATTCACTTCACAGAATCAATCCCTGCTGACTTAAGTGGAGAAGTAACAGCGATTGTAAACGCCAAAAGAAGAAAAGAGATTACTGTCCACCACAGCGTTACCCACCTTATGCATGCAGCCTTACGCAGCGTGTTAGGTACGCATGTTGCACAAAAAGGAAGCCTAGTAAATGAAGAGCACCTTCGTTTCGACTTTAGTCATTTTGCAAAAGTTACCGAGGAAGAAGTTTCTGCTGTTGAAAAAATGGTGAACGAAAAAATTAGGCAGAATATTCCGGTAGTTATTAAAACATTACCTAAAGATGAAGCCATAGCTTTAGGCGCCATGGCTTTGTTTGGTGAAAAATACGGCGATATGGTTCGGGTGGTTATTATGGATGAAAATTATTCTATTGAACTTTGCGGCGGTACCCATGTGGGCAACACCGGCGAGCTGGGCTTCTTTAAAATAAAACATGAAACTGCTGTGGCAGCAGGTGTGCGCCGCCTGGAAGCCGTTTGTGGTAAAGCCGCCGAAAATTTAGTAAGCGATCAGTTTACTGCGCTGCATCAAATTATGGGAACGATGAACAGCCCTGCCGATTTACCAAAATCGGTTGAGCTGCTGATGGCCGAAAGAGCATCGCTGCAAAAAAGAATTGAAGGCCTGGAAGCACGCCAGCTGGTAGGCATACGAAACGAGCTACTGCAAAAGGATGA
>JBKJPN010000184.1:0-8907 GCA_046595125.1 Ferruginibacter sp. | reverse complement strand
TCAAAAGGCAAATACGCCGTTAAAGAAGGCAGCTACGAAACCTTAAAGCCGCAGTGCGACGCCATTACTGAACGAGGCATTAATGCAACGGTTGATGTAATTGCCAATTAATTTTCCATGTTTATTTTAAATGATGACTTGTATTTTCCGCCATTAGAAATGGCAGATGAAGATGGGTTATTAGCCATCGGCGGAGATTTGAGTACTGAAAGATTGCTACTGGCATACAAAAGCGGCATATTTCCTTGGTATAATGAAGATAAACCCATCTGCTGGTGGAGCCCGAATCCACGCTTTGTTTTATTGCCTGCTGAAATAAAAATTACCAGCAGCATGAGAACCGTGTTGAATAATGGAAAATTCAGATTTACCAGCAACAGAGCTTTCACGCAGGTTATTCAAAATTGCAAAACTGCTACTAGAAAGGGCCAAGATGGTACATGGATATCGCCTGCTATGCAAAATGCCTATAACAATTTACATGAATTAGGGTATGCCCACAGTGCCGAAACCTGGCTAGATGGCAAGCTGGTCGGCGGCTTATACGGTATCAGAATGGGCAATGTGTTTTTTGGCGAAAGCATGTTTAGTACCCAAAACAATGCCAGCAAATTTGCTTTTATCAACTATGTAAAACTGTTGCAAAAAGAGAATGTAAAACTGATAGACTGCCAGTTGCATACCAATCACCTTGAAAGCCTGGGGGCCAAGATGATTGATAGAAAATTATTTGCTGATATTCTTGCCGCTGAAACAGGGGCATAAATCCCTTATTTTTGCCAATATTTTAAACGACTGACTATGCTATTCGAATTTACAGAAGAACAACTCATGATAAAGCAGGCCGCAAAAGATTTTGCGGTAAATGAATGTCTGCCTGGTGTTATAGAACGTGATGAGGAACAACGTTTCCCAAAAGAGCAAATTGAAAAACTGGCCGACCTTGGCTTTATGGGCATGATGGTGAAGCCGGAATATGGCGGCAGCGGCATGGATACAGTGAGCTATGTTTTAGCCATGGAAGAAATAAGTAAAATTGATGCAAGCGTAAGCGTTGTTGTAAGTGTAAACAACAGTTTAGTTTGTTATGGGTTGCAGGAATATGCAAATGAAGAGCAAAAGAAAAAATATTTAACGCCCCTTGCACAGGGTAAAAAAGATGGCGAATTATACATTGGTGCTTTTTTATTGAGTGAGCCCGAAGCTGGTAGTGACGCTACATCGCAACGCACCACAGCCGAAGATAAAGGCGATTATTATTTATTGAACGGAACCAAAAACTGGATAACCAATGGCAACAGTGCCAGTGTTTATTTAGTGATTGCCCAAACCGATGCAAGCAAAGGTAGTCGTGGTATTAACGCCTTTATTGTTGAAAAGAAATGGGAAGGCGTAGAAGTTGGTGCAAAAGAAAATAAACTAGGTATTCGTGGAAGCGATACCCACAGTATTTTATTTACCGACGTAAAAGTGCCTAAAGAAAATCGGATTGGCGCAGATGGTTTTGGTTTTTCTTTTGCCATGAAAACATTGGCTGGTGGAAGAATTGGCATCGCTTCGCAGGCACTAGGCATTGCTGCCGGTGCTTACGAACTGGCACTTGCTTACAGTAAAGAACGAAAAGCTTTTGGTACAGAAATTATGAATCATCAAATCATTCAGTTTAAACTGGCGGATATGGCAACCAAGATTGAAGCATCACGTTTGTTATGCTTAAAAGCTGCCTGGGAAAAAGACAATAACATAGACTACACTTTAAGCAGCAGCATGGCAAAAGTTTTCTCAAGCGAAACCGCTATGTGGACAGCGACCGAAGCAGTACAGATACACGGCGGTTATGGTTTTGTAAAAGAATACCATGTTGAACGTATGATGAGAGATGCAAAAATTACACAGATATATGAGGGAACAAGTGAGGTGCAAAGGATTGTGATAAGCCGTTCCATACTAAAGTAATTTATCTTCTTTGTGCATCTTTGTGGCCTTCGTGCCTTTGTGGTAAAAAATGAGCATCAATAAAGACAAATACCAGGATATCTTAAAAAAACTTTATGGCAAAGCCAAGTTAGTTGCTGTTTCCAAAATCCAACCTGGACAAGCTATACAGGCACTATATGATTTTGGGCACCGGGATTTTGGTGAAAACTATGTGCAGGAACTTCTTCACAAATATGAGGCACTACCAAAAGACATTAACTGGCATTACATTGGCCATCTGCAAAGCAATAAAGTAAAATACATTGCTCCATTTGTACATCTTATTCATGGGGTTGACAGCGATAAATTATTGAAAGAAATTAATAAACAAGCTGCAAAAAACAACCGCATCATCAATTGCCTCTTGCAGGTTCATATTTCTGTAGAAGAAACAAAATTTGGTTTTGATGCAGAAGAATTAAACATATTGCTGCAGTCAGATTTGTCTCCTTTAAAAAATGTAAATATTTGTGGATTGATGGGCATGGCTTCATTTACCGAAGACAATGACCTAATAAAAAAAGAATTTGCAACGCTTAAATCTATTTACGATAACTACCCGCAATTCAGTATTCTGTCAATGGGCATGAGTGCGGATTACGCCTTTGCCATTGAAGCCGGCAGTAATATGGTTCGAATTGGGAGTTTGCTCTTTGGTTCCAGAATCTACCACAGTTAGCAAAATCAGATTAACTTTAACTGGTGAAGAAAAACATCAACCTTATTCTCGGCCTGATTGTGCTGTCGCAGTTTGCCGGCACTTCGCTATGGTTTGTTGGCAACGCAATCTTACCCGAACTAAAAGCAGCGCTTCATCTTAATCAATATGCCGTAAGTCTGGTAACATCGGCAGTAATGATAGGTTTTGTTGCAGGCACTTTGGTCTTTGCTTTTTTCTCGTTGGCAGATAGATTTTCGCCGGCAAAATTATTTTTTATAAGTTCTACATTAGGTGCTGCAACCAATGTGGCAGTCTTATGGTTGGCAAATGATGCCTCATCATTATTCATATTACGTTTTTTAACCGGTTTTTTTATTGCAGGTATTTATCCTGTAGGCATGAAGATTGCCGCCGACTGGTTTGAAAAAGGTCTGGGTAAGGCGCTTGGATTTTTATTGGGCGCATTGGTGTTGGGTACTGCCTTTCCGCATTTATTAAAGAACAACGATTTTCATCTTCCATGGAAATCTGTTTTATATTTTACTTCACTGTTTGCATTTACTGGCGGACTTATCATGTTGCTTTTTGTTGGCGACGGACCACACAGAAAAAAATCGGGTGGCTTTAAATGGAATGCCATCGCCATAATTTTTAAATCAAAGCAACTGCGGCAGGCATCGCTTGGTTATTTTGGGCACATGTGGGAACTATATACTTTTTGGGGATTTATTCCCGTCATACTTGCACTATACGCCTCTAAACATGCTATTCACTTAAATATTCCTTTAATAAGTTTTTTAATAATCAGTTGTGGAAGCCTGAGTTGTATTACTGGTGGTTATTTATCCCAAAAAATTGGCAGTGCAAAAGTGGCAACTACCGCCCTTATTATTTCTGGGCTCTGCTGCATTTTATCAATCTTTATTTTTTCGGCTCCACTTTGGTTGTTTTTAGCAGTTTTGCTTTTATGGGGACTTGCAGTCATCCCCGATTCTCCGCAATTTTCAACATTGGTTGCAGCGTATGCACCCCCGGAACTTAAAGGAACAGCACTAACCATTTACAATTCAATTGGCTTTTCAATAACAATCATCAGTCTCATTGTAATTGACAGAATATTTCATTCCTCAAGTTTCTTCGCCGGGGAGCATACTTTCATACTCTTGATAGTTGGTCCGATACTAGGAGTTATTCCCATGATTAGGTTAATAAAAAAGATATGACCTTCTAGTCAATATGTTAAAATATCAATCCCAATTGTGAAATAAAGCCCCTTTCAGCATCCTTAGTTTATATTTTAATAACTTTGAGATGAATACAAGCAAGATTATGACAGCAGCATTTGAAACAGAAAAAAACAGGAAGGCATTTATCTACACAACCATTATTTGTGTAGCTATCCTTTTAATTCTGTTATTGGTATCCTGGAAGAATGCGCCACATCCACCGGTTATTGCGGAAGAGTTTATCGAAATAAACCTGGGTAATGACGAAGAAGGCTTTGGCGAAGTACAGCCATTAATAAAAGGCGAAAAATCGCCTTCATCCGATGCTGCAATAGCGCAACAGGCGTCAGCGGTTCAAAATCAACATGCCGAAGAATATAATACCGATGATGCTGTCGACCATGAATCGGCACCGGTAACCAAGCCAATTAAAACTACAACAAAAGTTCAAACAAATTCAACGGTTGTAACACCAATTCCTAAGCCACAAAAGCCTAAAATTGCGGGCTACAGCGGTCCGCAGGGCGGCACTGGAAATGGCGCAACAGAAGATAATGGATACAAATACCAGGGCAACAAACCTGGTGGAACTGGCGATGCTGGCAGTCCTAATGGCAAGCCCGACAGCTACGGAAATACACCCGGCGGAAAAACAGCGGGAGGTAGTTTACGTGTTTCTAAAGGCGACCGCAGTATAGTAAACAATTATATTTTTATGGGCGAACTGCCACGAGCAACTATTAATGCGGTTATAAAAGTTTCGCCTGAAGGCAGAGGCACTTTTGTAACTTTTGATAAAGGTTCCACCAGTGTAGATTCAAGATATTCCACTGCCATCAAGGGCTATCTGCCCAATATTGAATTCAACAAATCAGACCATGAATCAATAGTTACGGTTCCGTTTAATTTTAGGGTACAGTAACCCACATCCCCTAAAGGGGAAACGCAGAAGATTTGTTTTCTTTTTTGGGCTAACCATATTTCTCTAATGAACATCGTTGTGTCACTCCCTTGTACGGCATACCATTATTCATCTTTACCTACATTTGCTGTTGTACATCGTATATCAAACATCGTACATTAAATGAACTACCAGCAAACTATTGACTATCTCTACGCACAACTGCCCATGTACAGCCGCATTGGTTCCGCCGCATACAAAGAAGATTTAGATAATACCATAGCACTTTGTAATACCCTAGACAATCCACAAAACAAATTTAAAAGCATACATATTGCTGGCACCAATGGCAAAGGCAGCACCACCCATATGTTGGCGGCCATGCTGCAACAGGCTGGTTATAAAACAGGGTTATACACATCGCCGCATTTAAAAGATTTTAGAGAGCGGATAAAAATTGGGGGGGCCGATGGCTTTCGGGAGATACCAGAGGATGCTGTTGTTGCTTTTGTAAGCAACATAAAAAATATTTCAGAACAAATTGAGCCATCTTTTTTTGAAATGACTGTGGCGATGGCCTTCGATTATTTTGCGAACGAAAAAGTAGATATAGCGGTTATTGAAACCGGCCTGGGTGGCCGATTAGACAGCACCAACATCATTACACCAATCCTTTCCATTATTACCAATATTGGTTACGACCATATGGATTTACTAGGCGACACCTTGGAAAAAATTGCAGCAGAAAAAGCAGGCATCATCAAACCCGGCGTACCCGTAATTATTGGAGAATATATACCCGAAACAAAACAAGTTTTCATCAACAAAGCCAAAAAAGAAAATGCCCCAATTTATTTTGCGCAAGATGAATATGAAGTTTCCAATGTAAATTATTCTCCAACATTGCTCAGCTGTGATATGAGAAATACGGAACATGATATTACCGAATCATTCGAATCCGATTTGAATGGCCTTTATCAAACCAAAAACTTAAAAACCGTTTTATGTGCCGAAGGCATTTTAATGCAACTTGGTTTCTCTATAAAAAACGAAGATGAAAAATATGCGCTAAAACACGTCAAAAAACTAACTGGCCTTGGTGGCAGATGGGATGTAATTTCCGAAAACCCAACAGTTGTGTTAGATGTAGCCCACAACGAAGATGGAATTAAACAATTGCTGGAACAACTGGAACTTGTAAAACCAAAAGATTCGCAATTACACCTTGTCATTGGAATGGTAAAAGATAAGGATGTAAATAAAGTGCTTGCTATATTACCTAAAGATGCAATCTATTATTTCAGCAATGCTCATATAGATAGGGCTATGCCACATACGATTTTGAAAGAAAAAGCAAATGAATTTAATTTAAAAGGAGAAAGTTTTGATGATGTAAACAAAGCTATTGCCACTGCAAAATCTGCAGCCAATGCAAATGACATCATTATAGTTTGTGGAAGTATATTTTTAGTTGCCGAAGTTGATACTACCTACCGGGTTGCGTCCAACTTGTTAAAAGCATAAAACAAACAAGCAGTATGAAGCGCCTGATGAAATTTATTTTTCAGCAGCATTTCCCTTACTTCATCAATTGGGTAAAGTTTTATCTCAATCTCTTCGTTTGCGTCCAATTTTTGCGCCGATACTTTTTTACCGCCGGTAGCCAGATAAAAATTGGTGTAGTTATTTAGTATCCCTGGGTTGGCTGCTACCCGTCCTAAATAAATATAGTCAGAAAAAGAATAACCTGTCTCTTCCCGTAACTCTCTGGCAATAGCCGTTTCAGGCGATTCTCCTTCGTCAATAAATCCCCCCGGCAGTTCCAACAATGTTTCTTCAACGGGATGCCGGTATTGATTTACCAATATCACTTCTCCACTTTCGGTAATAGCAACAGCACAAACCGTTTCGGGTAATTCAACTACAAAATACGGGTCAACTATCTGCCCGTCGGGCATTTCACATACGTCTTTACGTGCGCTGAAGTAAATGTGTTTACTTAAATATTCGGAAGAAAGTTTTTTCCAGTTCATTAAAGGTTTAGAAGTTTAGGGGTTTAGGGGTTTAGAAGTTTAGGGGTTTAGGGATTTAGCTTTACCACTTCATTCTTTCCCTCAGCGAAGTAATATGTGCGGTATGGTGCCTGCTGTGCCAGGAATAAGTGCCCAGCAAATCCCAAAGTGTAAATTCTTTTTTATGTTCTGGGTGAAAAACTGTCCGTTTCAAATCATCAGCAGTCATATTTTTTAATACCTCGTACCAACGGCTGTGTAAACTATGCAACAGCGTTAGCGAAATATTGATGGGCAGATTTTTAGTATCACTCATTTCGGCCCAGGCAGCTTCGTCATAGGGCTTAATCACCGGGTTAACTTCTGTAAGTCCCAGTTTAAACCGTATGTACACATTCATATGACTATCAGCCACATGGTGCACCACCTGCTTCACATTCCAGCCTCCATCTCTGTATGGCGTATTTAACTGGGTTTCATCCAGGTTTAAAATAGCATTTTCCAAATGCTGTGGTAGGTTATTAATATCAATCAGCCATTCTCCAAATAATTTTTCGGAGAATGGCTGAGCAACAAATTTCCCAATGGGGTATCTTAAATCTTCCATTTTCAAATTCATCAGTTTTGAACTGCCGGTCTGATATCTTCCAGCACGATTTCAAAAACCAACGCAGCATATGGCGGAATAGCCTGACCAGCGCCGTTAGAATCGTAACCTAGCTCAGTCGGAATAAAAACTTTCCAATGATCGCCTTTACGCATCAGCTGCAATATTTCAATCCAGCCTTTAATTACGCCCATAACTGGAAAAGCTGCAGGTTCGCCACGTTTGAAAGAATTATCAAACTCTGTTCCGTCTATTAAAGTTCCTTTGTAATTTACCACAACTGTATCAACAGCTTTCGCCGTAGGTGAATTAGCATCTCCGTTTTTTATCACTTCGAACTGCAATCCACTAGGCAATGTAATAACTCCAGGGCGCTTTTTATTAGCTGCTAAAAATGCAATTCCTTCACTTTTGGCGACAGCAGATTTCTGCGAATCAAAAATGGCCAGTTGCTTTTGCATGCAACCATTTATAAGTTCCTGTGTTAATTTCGGGGAATTTTTCTTGAACACATCTTCAATACCCTTTAACATCAGGGCTATGTTTAAATTACTGATGCCCTGCGCCTGCATATTTGTTGCCACGTTAAATCCTGCAGCATAGCTGAAGCTGTCAAGTAAATTTTTAAACATAGGGGCCGCAGCTGGTTTTGCTGCCGGCTTAGCAGCTGGCTTACCATTATTTTGGGCAGATACCGCAAACGACATAGAAATTAAAACAATCGAACTTAGTAATAATTTTTTCATGAAATTCTTTTTAATTAATTATGAACTGCAAATAAACGGAATTTTTATTCATCACGCATTTCCTTGCCTGTTAAATGTATGAAAACATCCTCCAGATTAGCTGCTTTTACCTGTTTGGGGCGTTCAAAACCAGTGCTAACCAAATCATCAATCATTTTATCGGGACTATCCATAGAAATAATTTTCCCTTCATCCATAATGGCAATACGGTCGCATAACTGCTCGGCTTCATCCATGTAATGCGTAGTTATGATAACTGTAGTGCCCTGCGAACGGATATTTTTTATCAGCTCCCATAAATTACGCCTGGCCTGAGGATCAAGACCGGTAGTAGGCTCATCCAAAAAAATAATTTTTGGGTTATTGATTAACGTAGTGGCGATAGAAAACCGTTGCTTTTGTCCGCCACTCATTTCTTTATATTTGCTTTTGGCCTTTTCAGTCAGGTTCACCATTTTTAGTAAAGCCATCGGTTCAACTTTTCGGTTGTATAAACCGCTGAAGAGTTCAATCAATTCAACTAATTTAAGTCCGGGATAATAGCCCGATGTTTGTAACTGCACGCCAATCAGTTTTTTAATTCCATCAGGGTCTTTATCTAAATTTAAACCGCATATAACAACCTCTCCACTTGTTTTTTCCCTAAGTGTCTCCATTATTTCCAATGTGGTTGACTTTCCGGCACCATTCGGCCCAAGCAAACCAAATATTTCACCTTCATACACGTCAAAAGAAATACCCTTTACAGCTTCAAATTTGCCGTAATTTTTTACCAAC
>JBKJPN010000053.1:0-7028 GCA_046595125.1 Ferruginibacter sp. | reverse complement strand
ATAGTGTAGCCAATAATGTGCTGCCACGTACGGTAACGGTTTACAATTCAGCAGGAAACAGGGTGATGACCAAAGTTTACATTGTAGGCAGACCATATGACCGTATGTTAGTAGATATGACAAATGAGTCAACAGGAGTTTACACGGTAGAGATTGGGGACCGCAATGGAGCCCGACTAGCTATCTGTAGAGTGGTCGTAATAAGATAAACAAACACCGCTTTATACAATCCCTCCCGATTAATTCGGGAGGGATTTTTTTGTGGTGGATAATCTGCAGGCTATGTTAAATTAACAGAACCCTGTTTTTAATCAATCCTTAACTTTGGACTCTTTTAAAAACTAAACATGAGTAAAACTAAAAATAAAGTTACCCTGGTACAGGCATTCAAAGAATTTATCTGGCCACGTCGAAAAATTGTGATTCTTGGATTGCTGTTGATTGTTATCAGCAGGTTGGCGAGTCTAATATTGCCAGGTGCCAGTAAATACCTGATGGATGATGTGATAGTGCATAAGGATATGAATATGCTGAAGATTTTAATTATTGTGGTTGTGGCATCTATTGTAGTGCAGGCGGTAACTTCTTACCTACTCACTAAATTATTAAGTGTAGAGGCACAACATCTTATTTCTTTACTGAGAATTAAGGTGCAGAGAAAAATTCTTTCGCTACCCATCAGTTATTTCGATAATAATAAATCGGGAGCGCTTGTAAGTCGTATTATGACCGATGTAGAAGGAGTGCGTAACTTGGTAGGGACCGGGCTGGTGCAGCTGATTGGCGGATTGCTGACCTCGGTAATTTCATTGGTGCTTTTAATAAGGATAAGCCCGATGATGACAGTCTATGTGCTGGTTCCTGTTGCCATTTTTGCCGTGGTTGCATTAAAGGCATTTACTTATATACGCCCAATTTTTAAAATGCGTGGTGTTATTAATGCCGATGTAACGGGCCGGTTAACCGAAAGTATTAATGGAGTGAGAGTTATTAAAGGTTTTAATGCGGAAGAGCAGGAAAATAAGAGCTTTGAAAAAGGAGCTGATTTGTTATATCAGAATGTTAAAAAAAGTCTTACATCAACAGCTATTATTTCCAGTGCTGCTACCTTGTTGCTGGGGTTGGCTACCGCTGGTATTATGGGTATTGGTGGTTACATGATCATCAACGACCAAATGACATTTGGTGAATTTCTTGCTTTTACACTTTACCTAGGTTTTATGATAGCGCCTATTGTGCAGATGAGTAATATCGGCAGCCAGCTTACCGAAGCTTTTGCCGGGCTCGATAGAACAGAGGAAATCATGAACATGGACCCAGAAGACGATAAGTCAGTAAGGATAAATCCGCTTGGCGATATTAAAGGCGATATAAAGTTTGACAATGTTTCGTTTGCTTACGAAGAAGGAAAAGAAGTAGTACGAGGCATTAGTTTTGATGCCGTATCAGGCTCCGTTACGGCGCTGGTGGGAAGTTCGGGCTCAGGTAAAACAACCATTGCCAGTTTAGCGGCAACCTTTATTACACCCGATTCGGGCAAGATAACGATTGATGGCACCGACCTGAGTAAAGTGATATTAACAGACTACCGGCAACACTTAGGTGTTGTACTACAGGATGATTTTTTATTTGAAGGAACCATTCGTGAAAACGTTTTATTTGCCCGACCCGATGCTGGCGAAGAAAGATTAACTAACGCTGTAAAAGCTGCCTACGTTAATGAATTTACCGACCGTTTTGAAAAGGGATTGGATACCGTGATTGGCGAAAGAGGTGTAAAACTTTCGGGCGGTCAGCGGCAACGTATCGCCATTGCAAGAGCCATTTTGGCCGATCCAAAAATTATTATATTGGATGAAGCCACTTCTAATCTGGATACGGAAAGCGAGTCGCTGATACAGCAAAGTCTGAACGAACTGATGAAGGGAAGGACAACTTTTGTAATTGCTCACAGGTTAAGTACTATACGCAAAGCCGATCAGATACTGGTGATAGAAGCCGGAGAAATTGCAGAACGCGGACAACATGAAGAACTGATAAATAAGCAAGGGCGGTATTATGAGTTGTTTACTTATCAGGCCAGAATATAAAAAGACGAATTACAGAATATAAAAAAAGAGGTCAAATTTTGACCTCTTTTTTGCTCCCCCTGCCCGACTTGAACGGGCGACCCTCTGATTAACAGTCAGATGCTCTAACCAACTGAGCTAAGGAGGAATATTTTGCCCCATAATTTCTACGGGTTGCAAAAATAGGGCTTTTTACCTTTCACAAAAAAATAAAAACCAATTAATTAAAAGCTGTTTTTAATAAAGAATGGATTCTTCTTTAATAAAAAAGCCCTGCTATAAAAACAGGGCTGATAAAGGGGCATGTAAAACAGGAAAAGAGGCTATACTTTTACAGTTTGATTGCTTAGGCGTAATGCCTTCTGCCAAACATCGTTTTACTTCTGCGTTGTATATTCCACAGGTCAGCAGTGGTTAATGTTTTAAGGGGGATAAACCCAGCTGCCAATGTTTCTTTTACTACGGTTGTTAACTCTTTTGTGTGCTCTTTACTAATTTGTTTAAAGTTGATGTTTGATTGCATGTTCATGGCTTTGTGTTTTATATGTTTATATTTTTAATGTTTTGTAAACCTGCATTTTATCGCTTCGCTTACTTTGATAACACAAAGATATAGTTTATTTAGTACTATGCAATATAAAGTACTAAGCATCTTTTAGTAATAGGTAGTTGTTGTTAGCATTTAATCCTATAGAATCCTTAACTGTATTGATTTTTGTGAAAAATAGTTCCCCTATGATGAAATAATACGATTTTGATGAGCGGTAAATAAAGCTGATGAATGAAATATATAAAAACTGAGAAGTCGGAAAGATTGAATTTATGGAGTAGTTAAGGCCGAATAACAATAGTAAGGAATAACGACAAGTTACAATAAAAACAGTAGTGTAGCTTTAAGCTGTCTATATTTTTTATAGGCAGCACTATTTTATCTCTAGGTCTTTTATGTTCCGGTTATGTAGTTGGCCAACTTTCATCAGGCTTATCATAGGCCCTAAAACAAAATTTAAGAAGCCGCGGCTATAACTTCTATAAACAGCTTCACCAGAGAAAATACGGGTTAAATGCCGTTGCATATGCGGGCCAATAAAACGGCCAAAAGCTGTGTCCATGCGGTCCTGGCCTACCTTAAAGAGTGTAAACAGACTGCCACTATACCAAGTATCAACTAATTTCTGCCATATCTTAAGTTCGTACAACTGATATTTCTGGTATTTTTTAAATGCTGCATCTGTTCCAATATCAATAGCATCGGCAGCGGCAAAAGCTCCTTTTATGGCTAAAAAAAGGCCTGAAGAAAAAATAGGGTCAAGAAAACCCCCAGCATCGCCGGTTAATAACCAGTTTTTACCATACATTTTTTGAGAAATAAGCTGATAATTATCATATTGTATTACACCAGTTTCTCTTTTTGCACCTGCTGTGAATTTGGCAAGTGTTTCATCGGTCTTTAAAAAGTTGTCATACTGCTCTTCCCTGCTGGCACCAAACTCTTTTAAATGCGTGGGATCTATTACTACGCCTACGGAAATACGGTCTGGCAAAGGAATACGCCAAGTCCAGCCCTTTTCAAGCCGGTGCAAGTGAATATTATAGGGTTCAATTTTTTCTGCACCACTCAGGTGAGCAAATACTGCGATGTCTTTTCGGTAGCCGGCTTTGGTTGGTATATTAAGCAAGCGGGATATGGTACGTGACCGACCACTGGTATCTACTATCAAATCGGGTTGACCTTTAAAAAAATCATCAATGGCAGTAATCGTGTCATCACTGAGTTTCAGTTCATCAGTGTTGTTTGTTTTTTCAATTTTTGCAGCCTGTTTAAAGAAAGTTACGCCCTCACGTACAGCTAAATCAAAGATTGTTTTATCGAATTGCTTGCGGGGTACATTGTAGGCATAATGGGGTAAACCGCCGCCGCCATAGCTAAAAGGTGATGTGGCTTCTTCATCTTTGTTTACCCAAACTGAGGCTCCAGGTTTATAAGTGCTGTAGGTTTTTACCTCCTCTTCAACGCCCAGTTCACGTAAAAATGGAATGATGGCCGGCACCAGCGATTCGCCAACAATAATCTCAGGCCTTTTCTCCAGAAAAAAGACAGCTACCTTATATCCTTTTCTTTTTAAAAGCGTGGCTACTGTACATCCCGAAGGTCCACCACCAATAATTGCAACAGTTTTGATATTCTTTTTCATAAAATAAAGTGCAAATTTAATGAATAAAGGAATTATCAAAAATTGATTTATTATAAACAAAAAAGCCATCTGGCACCTGGCCAAACAGCTTTTTTTGTATTGCAGTAAACTGCAATTTTATGTTGATCTCAGACGAACTGACTAACTGAACAACCCACCTTTCTTAAGTTCACGTGTACCCTGTCCAATTAAAAATCCATTCTGATATATTTGAACGGTGTAATTGCCTTGCTGAAAATCGACACCCGGTGTAAGCGCAAATTCTACATTTTTCCTTTTGCCTGTTTCAAGGTCTACAGGAATTTTGGCGGAGTAAGCTTTGCTGCCATCTTCTCTAGTACTGAAGGTTTCGATACCGGTACTAATCGCTTTTCCATCAGGGCCTAAAACCAACACATAAACATCGGTAGAACCAGACTGGATGATGCGGTTATCTACATCAAAACTCACCAGTAATTTATCAACTCGTTTTGCTGTAGTAGATACTTTTTCCTTACCCGATTTTTTTACATTAATCGGTGTAATAATAATATTGCTTGCATTTAGTGTAGAAGCTATATCCACTTTCTTTTCGAGTGCCTGCTTAACTTCAGTAGTAGCTACCAGGTTGGTGTTCAATACTTCTTTCTCCTGCTTTAAAACAATATTGTCGTTGTTAAGTAACTGATTTTCCTGCATTAAACGGGCAACATCCTCTTGCAACGAAGATATTTTCTGGTTTAAAGACGTAACAAGATTTTTAGCCCTCATCAATTCTGCTGCGGTAGCATTTCTTTTATTTAGAATACTGCGTATCTCAACTTTTACTTTGGCAATTTCATCATTTTTTTCGGCAAGCATGCCTTCTAGACTTGTATTTACGGTTGATAAAGAATCAAGCCTGGCAAGCGATGCATCAAAACTGCTTTGTACATCCATTTTTTCGGCCGATACAGCCGCGATTTTTATTTCCTGCTGCTGCGATGTTTTAGAACTATCGCTTTTAGCATAAATCAAAAAACCGGATACTGCTATAAGTCCGGCTGCTAAAACTCCGATAATTGCGTTTTTGTAATTTTTTCCTGTGGCTGCTTTTGCAGCTGGCGATGGGAAATTTGTTTCAGACATAATATGTAGATTTTAAAGTTTAAAAAAATGAAAAGGATTATTATCCATAAACCAAATATGGAAAAACCAAAACCGTGCCACAGTAAATTTTTGTAGATAACTTTTAATCCAACGGCTACTTTTTTAAATAGGTAGTTTTGGGCTTTAATGCCTGAGCACTATCTCTTTAGCAACTGCAATTGGCGTAATTTAGTGCTGTCGTTTTATTAAAAAGACTATCTTGGGCACCAAGTAATTATGCAGCAATTTGATTCTATAATAATTGGTTCAGGAGCCGGTGGCCTCTCGGCAGCCCTCTGTTTGGCACGTGCAGGGCAAAAAGTGGCCGTTATTGAGCAACATTATGTGCCAGGCGGCTGGTGTCATAGTTTTTATATAGATGGCCATCGGTTTAGCCCCGGTGTTCACTATGTTGGCGGACTGGGAAAAGGTGAATCGACCAGTAATTTATATGAAGGACTAGGTATTGCCAATGAGCTTGTGTTTTTCAGAATGAATAAAGACGCATACGAACATTGCTGGATTGGCGATGAACGTATAGATATGCCAGCCGGCGCAGATAACTTGATTGAATCGCTTTCAAAACGTTTTCCTGCCGAAAAAAAAGGGATAAAAAAGTACATTAACATGGTAAGAACAGTATCTAAAGAGCTGTTTCTTATCCCTAAAATGAATGGCTTTTGGGATAATGTAACTATCGCTTATCGGACAAGGCATTTGGGTAAATACGGTTTGTTCAGGCTAAAAAGAGTAATTGGCTGGTATCTTAAAGACCCTTTGCTTAAAACAGTGCTTAATATTCAGTGCGGCGATCATGGCCTGCCGCCGGCCAAAGCAAGTTTTCCGTTTCATTGTGCATTAATGGACCATTATTTTAACGGCGGGTTTTACCCAATGGGTGGCGGGGCTGCCATAGTAAAAGCCATGACAAATGCGATAAAAAAATACGGAGGAGAAATACATACCGGAGTTGCCGTAAAAAAGATTTTACTGCAAGGCGATAATAAAAAGAAAGCGATTGGAGTAGAATTGGAAAACGGCGAATTGATGTACGCAACCAACATTATTTCTAATGCCGACCCATCCGTTACATACAAACTTATTGGCCACGAAAACTTAAGCGAAAAACTAAATAAAAAACTGCTGGCCACCCGTTACTCGGTTACCTCTTTAATGTTTTTTATTACGGTTGATGTAGATGTACGTGCTGCTGGGCTTGACACTGGCAATATTTGGTACATTCCCAATAGTGATATTGATGCAGTTTTTGATGACCTTTCTAAAGTATCTGTTTTGGAAAATGATGAATTTGACTCTTTATTCATTAGCTGCTCATCACTAAAAGACCCATTAAGTTTTAATGGGAAAGAACACACGCTTGAAGTGGTAACTTTTATTGATTACGATCTGTTTAAGGCAATGAATGCAGAACGTGGCGGAACCGAAGAAAAATATAGTAAAATAAAAGAGCGACTCTCGGAAAAACTACGAAACACACTCAAAAGAATTTTACCGGCTGTCCATGATAATATTGTACAAATGGAAGTGGGCACACCATTTACCAACGAGTTTTATACTAACACTACCAAGGGAAATGTATATGGAACCGAAAAGGGTTTCTGGCAAACCGGTCCTTTTTCCTATGCTGCAAAAACCG
>JBKJPN010000049.1:0-11394 GCA_046595125.1 Ferruginibacter sp. | reverse complement strand
CTTTTGTCAAAGATAGACAAAGTTCCCGAATTGGGAAATATTTATTTTACAATTATGAAACCGAGAGTTTGTGTAGCATTTCTGCCAACGAGCGGGGCTTTATGCAGGTTGGGAATTAGCATTCCGTCCGCCGATAACCGCTGCTGATTGAAAATATTAAGTTGAATTTAAGAACTAAAGTTGAAAGTTGCTTGTCCTGCCCGAACTGAAGCTGAGATTTGCAAATAGCTGATGTTACAATGTCCTGCCCAACTTGCATAAAACCCAATGTTAGCGGTTCGGGCTTTTGTCGTTATCAATTTTCTTTTATCAAAGTGAAAATATTTAGGTCAGGATTTTCTTTGTCATTTTCTATTGATTTGACAAAATTGAGTTTTGCCAAAAGGTTAGTTGAATTCTGATTGTCACAATGAGTAAAAGCAAGTATTTTTTTTAACTTCAACGTCTGAAAAACATAGTCAATAACTACTTGTGTAGCTTCTTTCATTATACCTTGTCCTTGAAATTTTGGCATAAGTTCATAACCGATTTCACAACTATTATTTTCGTTTGAAAAGTCAAATAGGCAAATTGTACCAACAAATGTTTTTGTCTCTGTCAATGTAATTGCCCAATAAAGTGCAATTTGTTTTTCGATGTTCTCATTGACCTTGTTAATAAAGTTTATTGCGTCTTCAATTGTCTTAGTTGGTTGTCTGCCAAGATACTTATTAATTTCAGGGTCAGAACGCAAAGCCAAAATATCTTGCTGGTCGTCAATTGATAATTGTCTAAGTGTTAGTCTTGCAGTTCTCAAAGTTGTGAAAGTCGCAGAGTTCATATTTGTATTTCAGTTGTATTTTATTGTATAGTTTCGGGTCGTCGCAGCCTGACCGCTAACGAGCAGGGCTTTATGCAGGTGTGGAATTCATTGCTCGTCCAGCCCAGAACCGCTGCTGATTGAAAATATAAAGTACAAGTTAACAACTAAAAGCTAAATAGTTATTCGTCAAGCCAAGATATGAAGCACAACAGAATTACCGCTGATGAAGATAAGCAGGTCAAGCCACACTTGCATAAAACCCAATGTTGTATGCTGCCCTGATACGTTTACTGTTGAACTGATTGCTATTACTAATGCTGTTGCCCTGGAAGCGTGGGGCAAATGAAGCTGTTGGGGCTGGTTGGCTTCTGCGGCGATGCTTTTGTGCGCCAGCCCCAAGTGCTTTATTTGCTGCACCGGCTATTTTGTTTACTGTTGACTTAATTAATATTGATAAACTCTGTCCACCTGAATGTGGACAGCCCAATACAGTTCGTGCCAAAGGGAGTATTGTCCGTGCCATAGGAAGATATGTCCGTGCCATGAGGAGTTTTATCCATGACAAGGGAAGATATATCCGTGCTATTAAGAGTTTTGTCTGTGCCAAGAGGAGTTTTATTCGTGCCAAAGGAAAATATGTCCGTGCCAAGAGGAGTTTTGTCCGTGCCAAAGGGAGTTTTATTGGTGCCGAGCCGAATATTGTCCCTAACGAAGCTAGTATTGTTCTTGCCGAAACAAAAAATACCCTGTCAGCAGGGTATTTGCATAAATTACTGTGTCGAAGCGGATTAGTCTTTACGATTTCTAAACTCAAGTTTGCTTACTTGTTTGTATTGGGGGCTTGATGCACCGAAAATGGACTTAACATATTTCTTAACGTCGAGAGCTGTGTTCACCAAACCCGTTAAGGCGTTGTAAAGTATATTTCGTCTTTCAATTCGGCTGTTGCTCCAATTTGTATATGTGTCAACAACCGCAGTATTTGCGGTTTTAAGAGCAGCCAATTTAGTTTGAATTGATGCTACTGATAAATCGGGTTCATTTGGTTTGTAGTTACTATCGGAAATCAGCAATTCAAGTAATTTGTCGAAGTGTTCAATTTGCTGGTCGTAACTCTGCTGGCTTGTTGAAATGGTTTTGTCGGGTATTGCTTCTCCTCCTCCGGCAGGGGGTGTGGCTGGTGGCGCCTTTGGCGTTGCTCTTTGCCCTTGCAGCTTTCTGATAATTGTTCTTGCATCTTTTACAGTTTCGGCAGAAGCATCAGTTGCATCTAAGGCATTGATGATTTTTGTTGCGTAGGCTTTTAAAGGTTTAAAAGCATCCATCCTTGCATTGGTTGCATTGTTAAATGCAGTCTGCGTGACTTTTGTGTTTTTCAATACATTTTGTGATGCTGTTAATTGGGTTTGAAGGCTTGAAGTTTTTAAAGCCTCTTTTGAGGGATTGTAGGATGCGCCGTAACCATTGCAGAAGGAAATTAAATCTTCAAAATTGGCTACATTTTTGGCGTGGCCTGTTTCGGATGTACTTGGCATAGTTGTAAATTTTTAATAGTGAATGAATAAATCAATGACACAAATTTGCAACTATGTATTGCATGAAGCAATACCCCAAAGTGGTAAATTATCTAAAATTTAGGTTAAAGTTATTTGGAAACGTTTTTTACAAGATTGTAATAAAACCGTTGCAGCAAACGTAAATCCTGTGTAATGATTTCACCTTGGGCAATTAAGCCATCTCTGTACTGAACCTTTTTATCGTAGTTGGTAGATAATCCTTTTGGTAATACAACTTTTGCTAGATAGCCGCTATCGGTACTAATATTTGAAATAAAATCTATTTTGCCTTTCACCGCACCATATTCCTGAAAAGGATAAGATGGAAATTTTAAAAGAACATCTTGTCCCATTTTGATTTTGCCAAAGTTTGCCTGTGGGATATAAACCTCGGCGTAATAGGTTGAGTTTTCAGGATTCACAAAACAGATAGTTTGACCCCCTTGTAATTGCTGATTTTCCTGCAAAAAAGTAGCAAAGGCAATTTTACCATCAATAGGTGCGATGAGCATATATTTTTTCTTCCAGTCATCAATCTGACTTTTAAATGTAAGTAATGCTTGTGAAAAAATGCTTTTTTGCTGGGCAATAGTATTTTCCAGTTCCTGTATTTCTTTCTGCTTTTCATTTTGCTGCGCCTCGTTGCTTAAAAGAGCAGCGTTTACCTGTGGCAGTGTAAGTTTTTTGCTTATTAGTTTACTTTGTTCATTACGATAATCAAAATCGGAGATTACTTTATCGTTTTTTAAAGATTGGTTTGCATCAAATGTTTTTTGAGATAAATCAATGTCATCTTGATTTAATCCTTTTTGCTGTAAAAGATTGTCGTGCATTTTTTGCAAGTAAGCAAAGTCTTTAGCTAGCATTGTTTTTTTATGCAAAAAAAAGCCGTTGGCAATGTAATTTCGAAAATCAATCAAAGCTTGTAAAAACACTTGATTGGATTGTTGTAATTCACCAAGATTTTCATTTGCATTATTAAAATTAATGAGAAGCTGAAATTTATTGTTGTTAATTGATGGGATTAATGAATCAATATTTTTGGATAATTTAATTATGTCTGCATGGCTTGCTGTACTTTCTAGATAACCTAAAAGCGTTCCCTGACTTGTTTGCTCACCTTCGGTCGCAAATAATTTAATGAGTTTACCTGAGGTGTTGGCTATAACAGGTTTTGGCGCATTGATGGAAGTTAGTTTTGCTTTGGCGGTAATAATATCGGGATATTTAATGAACCAGCAGGCAAGGCAAAGAAGACATAATATAATGAAAAAGAAGCTGATACCGTATTGCACTATAAAGCTAGGTTTTTTAGAAACAAGTTCCTGAACCATTTCGGAGCGAAGCCTGTTTCGACTTTCTCGAAGTAGAGGAGTATTTAAATTATCGGTTTTGTTTTCTATTGGCATATCAATTTCCTAATTCCAGTTGATTTTTTACAAGTTCATAGTATTTACCTCTTTTTGAAGTGAGTGATTCATGATTACCTTCTTCTAAAACCTCTCCGTTTTCCAATACAATTATTTTATCAGCATCCTTTACAGTGCTAAGCCTATGAGCAACAATAATTACAGTTCGGCCTTTAAAAAAATCCTGTAAATTCTCCATAATTGTCTTTTCATTATTAGCATCCAAAGCATTGGTCGCTTCATCAAAAAGTAAAAAATGAGGGTTTTTATAAATAGCTCTTGCAATTAGTATGCGTTGTCTTTGTCCGGCACTTATACCGTTACCCTCTGCGCCAATCTTAGTATTAAATCCTAATGGAAGGCTTTCTACAAAAGGCAGAATATTGGCTACTTTACAGGCATGAATTAACTTCTTGTAATTTGGGTTTTCATCACCCACGGCAATATTTCTTTCTACATTATCGCTGAAAATAAATCCATCCTGCATTACGCTGCCCGTTATTTCTCTCCAATAATGCGGGCTGATATATTTTAAATTTGTTTCACCAACATTTACTTCACCGGAGTAATTGTCGTAAAATTTTTGAATCAGTTTTAAAATAGTGGTTTTCCCGCTTCCACTCATACCTACAATTGCAGTTACTTTACCAGATGGAAAAACGCAACTAATATTTTTCAAAACAGGCTCATTTCCAGCCCCCGCATAGGTAAACTGCAAATTGTTTAACTGAATACTTTTGTCGTCAGAAAGGTGATTATTGAACGATGCGCCTTTAGGTTCTTCATCTTCCAATTGATGTATTTCATTTAAACGCTCCAATGATATTTTTGCGTCCTGCGCCTG
The DNA here is from genome assembly GCA_046595125.1 of Ferruginibacter sp. Taxonomy (GTDB): domain Bacteria; phylum Bacteroidota; class Bacteroidia; order Chitinophagales; family Chitinophagaceae; genus Ferruginibacter. Next base: position 6,783 of record JBKJPN010000049.1, on the reverse strand, counting down.
TTGTGTAAATTGAATTAGTTGCTCTACAGGACTGTTTAACTGCCCAATGATGTATTGAATAGCTAGCATAGCACCAAGTGTAAGTTCGCCTTTAATAACAAGGGTTGCTACCAGATAGGTAATAAAAATATTTTTTCCTTCATTTATAAAAAAAGCACCTGCCTGCTGGTATTGGCTTAATGACAGCGATTTAAAATTCAAGTTAAAAACGGTAGCTTGCGCTCCTTCCCATTCCCAGCGTTTTAAATGCTCTGCATTGTTGAGTTTTATTTCCTGCATACCATAAATAAGCTGCATGGTAATTGAATTCTCTTTAGATGAGGCTGCAAAGTTTTTATAATCCAGCTTGCGGCGGTATTTCAAAAAAATACTTATCCAAAAAAAATAAAGAATACTACCTGCAAGAAAAATAGAAAAAATTAACGTGTTGTAAGTAAGTAATACAATAGAAAAAATGAGCAGGTTAAAAATGGAGAAAATGGTTTGCAGTGCTGTGCCGGTAACAAACCTCTCAATACGTTTATGGTCGTTAATGCGTTGCAGAATATCACCTGTTTGCTTGGTATCAAAATAATTTAGCGGCAGCCGCATTAGTTTTATCCAAAAATCGGACAAGATTGCGAGGTTAATATGTGTACTTACAAACAGCAGTATGCGGCTGCGGATAAACTCTACAAAAGTTCGGGCAAAAAAAAGTGTAAACTGGGCTATTAATATTAGCTGAATGAAATTCAGGTTGTTTGTGTTTATACCTGTATCTACAATGCTTTGCGTAAGAAAAGGGAAAATGAGTTGCAATAAACTTGCTAAGAGCAAACCTAAAACAAGTTGAACCAATTGTTTTTTATATTGGAGCGTATATTTGGCTATAATGCCCCAGCCAATGCGGCTGTCTTTTTCGTTTTCTTGCTCATAAAATGCTGCTGTTGGTTCTAACAAAAGGGCAATGCCTTTTTGTTCATCATTTTCGTTTGATGAAATCCAGCTTTGTTCAAATTCCTTTTTAGATAGTTTTAAAATACCTTTTGCAGGGTCGGCAATTGTAAATTTGCTTTTTGCTGCTTTGTAAAGAACTACAAAGTGATTTTGATTCCAGTGGAGAATGCAAGGGAGTTTAATGTCTGTTGTCAATTCTTGCAAAGTCGATTGTACAGCATTTGTACGAAAGCCGATTTTTTCAGCCGCTTGGCAAATTCCTAAAATACTCACACCTTGTTTACCTATTTCTGTTAATTTCCTTAATTTTTCTATATTAAAACTTCGGCCATGGTATTTGCCAATCATGTATAGACTGGCAGGACCGCAGTCCATATAGTTTTGTTGAGGAGCGAAAGGAAAGTTTAGCATGATTAATTTTCAATCACTCTTTCGATATGAATTAATTTTCCTTCTTCGGTAAAACCTTCAATAGTAAGAAGTAGTTTTTGAGAAACATCGTTATTGCGAAACTTAATTTCCAGCTTATTGTTTACTTTATTCATATTCAAATACGGATTCCAGTATAAAGTTGTTCGCATATCGACATTTAATAAGTTCTTTTTATCTGTATAATCCGGATTTGTATAATCCTGTGCTATGTCATATCCTTTTAACTTCACTTTACGCATACCTAAGCCATTATCTGGCTCTACTTCATCACCTTTTTTGGTATATATATAAAGAGCCCCACCAGTTGAAACAAAAGAAGAACCTATTACTATTCCCGGTATGTACTTGACATATGCAATCTGTGTCATAGAGATAGATTCAATTCCGATTTGTCCTGGTAGTTCTACTTCATTAAGAAATGTTATCAATTCTCCTCTTGAAGATCCAATAATTCTTTCTCCACCTTTTTTGCTAATCGTAAGTCCGGGAACTCTATAAAATAAATAGTTAATCACATCAGTTTGTGCCCAAGCATTTTTATCATCAAGAACATTTAGCTGATAGCCTCTCGCTATACCTGAAAACATACCGGATGTATATTTTTGATCTAATTCCAGCGTACGAATAGTCTCAGGGTTTTTATACCTGCTCTTTACCACTACTTCTTTTATGGTTTGTATTTCGTTAAACTTTTTAGGCCTTCGATCCACAAAATCTGTAAGAATATTTTCGGAGTTAAGGGCTACGTTTGACCGTGTACTATCCCTACTAATTAATTGATGCTTTGCAATAAATGGTGCCGCTTTATACTTGTCATAAGTTAATAGGTTTAAATATTCTGCATCCTCCTTATTCTTATCTAACTGGTAATTCACAAGCGCTGAATCATAAAATATTACCCCTTCCTTAATGAAATTAACCGGGCTTGCAGCCGTTACTTTATAAAACCGTTTACCTAATATGGTATCATTTATAATTAGCATTAAATTACTTGCTTTGGGCAACGCATAATTTTTGTTTTTGAAAACTGCCCCGACCGATAAAAAATTATCCAATGGTAATTGAGGATTAGCAATTTCTTTTTTTACTGTACTTTGCTTCGCAGTTAAAAGCAATTGATCTATATCAGATTCAGCATTATTTTGAAATACTATTTTTGTCAATTGGTTTTCAGGCAAAATATCAGTAGTTAGCCATAAATCTTCTTCAATATTATTCCGGTTGCTAGTTTCATAAAAATTAATGTCAGCCACAGATATAGACATGTTGTATAAAAGACTATCGGATATTTCCAGTTCCACTATGTTTTCAGCTTTTGGCGTAAACTCTTTTCTTAATATTTTAACGTTTATATTTTTTTGGCTAGATAAAGTACGGTTAAGTATTATTCTTTCTTGTAACAGTTTATTTTCAGCAGTAAAGAGTTTAAAGTGGATAATGCCCTCCGGTAAGGAATCTAGCGGTATTTTATTTATCCACTGTCCTCTATCATGCATCAATGCCGTCATATTCAAAACTTCTACAGTACCAGAGAAAGCTTTAAGTGTAAGGGAATTATATTGCAAGTCACTGCTATTTTTTAGAACATTGCAGTACAATACATTTTTTACTTTTTCAAAATGAAAAAGCACACCAATTGTAGTATGATTTATAACTACCGTTGTTTGTTTAGAATTATTTTTATCAAGCCAAATAGCCGAATATGATTTGCCAGCCTCTGGTATCAATTTCAGACTACCCATTCCATATTGATTTGTAAAAAACGAATCAATAAAACTTCCGGTATTGTCTTCCACGACAATTCCATTTATCTGTTCAGAAGCCCCATCACTATTTACAGCCTTTATGGCAAAAACATTTTGCAACCCCGCAATTGCAGTTCCTCCTTCCGGTATAAAACTAAGCTGTATAGCCTCCCTTGGATTTGGTATGGCATATTTACTTTTTTCTTTTTGGAAGACAGTTATTATTCGTTCGAAATAGCTATTGCTGTCGGCTAATAACAGGCCTTTTGTAGCAACTCTTAAACGCAACGAACTGGCTGATAATGAGTCAGGCAGCGTAATATCGCCATTACTGGTGCCGTCAAATACTGGATAGTGTTTTTCTTGCAACAGTTTTCCGTCACTGTCATAAACCGACAGGTAAAAGTTAGTGCTTAAAAAAGATGGCTGGTTGTTGTAAAATAAGTATCCCTTAAACCAGATCGTCTCTCCAGGCAGGTAAATATCTTTATCAAGATGCAGATGGATTTTTTCAGAAGATTGCCCGGCAACGTGCAGCACACATATCTTGCATATAATAAGTAAATAAAATCGTAACAACATTGGGAAATATTTAAAGTATAGTCTCCTCATTGGGCAACATTAATGTACAGAGAAGTTTATTCCGTTTGAAATGAATAAGCTTCTGTTTTATTTTAGTCTCAACTAACCGTTGTTTGTAGCATTTATTACTATCATAATTTTGACAATCCCCCCAAATTCCAGAGGGGATTGTCAAAAAACATCACATAGATTTTTTAGACTTAAATAGCAACATTCATCACAAAAAATAAATTTAATCAATTAAGCTGTAGGACCTGTCCAGCAATTGCACTTGACAAAGAATCCTCCCATACAGGTTGCGTTGTTAGCACCCTCGCAACTGTCAATCGGAAATATAGCCAAATGCCCCCATTGACATGGGTCCTCTTGGAAAACGCAGCAATGTAAATAACAGCCAGTTTGTGGAACATTACCACCCATTACTTTTTTCATTTCAGTTCTTGATAATTTTTTCATTTTATAAAATTTAAACGTTTTAATGTAGCAGTTGCCACTACATTAGTTATTTGTTTTATCCAGAGGCAACTATTTATGCCGTGTACTGCACAAATCTCTGAATTATTTTAATATTAGGTTGTTAATATTTCTGATAATTCGGGTAGTAGCATCGCTATATCATTTAAATTGTACCTGCCCGGCAACCTGCCTCCATTGATAAAAAAAGTGGGCGTAAATTGTATTTCGTTATCCTCGACCCATTTAGCGTGTTCTTTCAATCTTTCATTTATATCTATTGTTTTTTCAGCTTGCCATTTAGCAATCCATTTTTCATAATCCATCCATGCAAACCAGTCAGTGAGCATCTGTTGCAGTTCTGCATTACTTTTTAGGTTGTTGGCTTTCCGTAAAATTTCTTTTACTGCGATGGTCTTTTCGTCGTTTATATTATTTGCATTGCACAGTAGCCTTACCTGTACCTTTACTTTGCCGGCAAAGCGGTCCAGTAATTCATCTAACTGAGCATGAGCTTTAGCACAAGGGCCGCAATAAGGGTTACAGGCTACCGTAATAAGTACTGGTGCATGCAGATCCCCAAGCAGCAAATCATTTTCCCATATTGTTGTATCAGCCTTTTGCTCCTGTTGCCATTGAGCCATAAATAAACCGGCATCAGTTTTCCATTTTTTAAGTTCGGCCAATTTATGTTCATTAGATTTGTTTGTTTTTATTAAAGCTTTTATGGTTAGCTGGGCAACGGCTAGTATTGCAAGCAAAAGGATAAAAAACAGAAAAGGTTGTAATAGAATCAAATTTATTGTCTGGAAATCGACAATAAAAAATGCAGTGGCGATTTGTAAAACTAAAACGGCAACAACCACGAGGCATAGGGTGCACCATTGCTTTAATTTTACAGCTTGTGTATAAATACTCAACGCTGCAATAAACGTACCCGCAAAGGACGTAAGTACAAGAAAATTTAAGAAGCTACCAAACCACGGATTCAGTAAATAAAAAATAAATTGTGCGGTAAAATAAAGTATCGAAACATCTGCGGCTGTGATGCCTAAAACACCCTTGGCATATTTGCTTTTTAAAACTTTTTCGCAACCGCCACCACTTACAGCACCGCAAACCTGCTTAACAATATCACTCTGGTAGCCTAATTCCATACCTACAAGGAATATGCTTATAATTAGGCCAACAAAACTTAGTAAACCAAAAACTACAGTTTCTAACTTAGCTTGTAGCATTGACGAAGTAATGAATAAAACCAAAGCCCCAACAAGTAATATTGACGAAAAAACCTTGTTTTTGAAAGCTTCCTTTTTGTAACGACTGTTCTGTTCATTATGCCAAACAGCATTGTTTTCAGGAAACAGGACTATACCACTCCAATATTGCGCAATTTCTTTTTGCCCATCCCAATCAATTGCATTGGGTATAATATGTAGATATTGCTGCCCAGGTTTACTTATATGTGCAAGCAGCGGGTAGTTGAATTCGTGTATGTAAGAGGCGTCTGCTTGTACAGCATTGTAAGACATATTACCAGAATCTAAAAAATCTGTAACAGCAGTCATAGCCGGATAATCGGGATGAGTGGAAATTTCTTCTCTACAAAATTTTGCATTGGGTTTATTGCCTAAAAGTGATAACCAATTTTGGGTTAATTGCCAGAGTTCGATAGTGTTTTTGTTATGTTTCAATTGAGAAATACTTTTGGGTACAATGATTTTTGTGGAATGATAAGGCTCAAAGTTTTTTTTTCTTTTGTACAACCGAGATTTAACATAAAGAAACTATGTGGTTACTTAATAATACACAAAGCTAGGAGAGTAGAGTGCCAAAAAATGGCACTTTAAATTTATTTTGAAATTATCATATACTTTTTTTCAGATTTACAATATTCAATTGCAGTTCCCTGCTCTTTTAAGTGTATAATCATTCTTAAAATTGTTCTCCTAGATACACTTAGCTTTTGGGCAAGTTGGTCTGGTGTTACAGCCTGTCGCTTATTGATGTACTCCTCAATAAGTTTCAATTTTTGGGTATACGCAAGGAAATTCACAGGATTATATTTTGGTGGGAGTTTTGAAATTCATTAGTTGGTAAATGCTATTATTATTGTTCAGCTATTCTGCTAAATTTAAATTATATGGGGTGGTGGGTGGGCTTGGTTTTTTGTGCAAAGCACAAACGAGTTAAAGCTGATATATTTATTACTGTTGAAAATGGAATTGCCGCTGGTTTGCTGAATAATGCTACGCTTGCAGCTCTTTTGCAAGGCAGGTATTGTGGCAATGGCTTTGTGTGCCTTGCGAAAGTGCTGCAAGCGTGTTGAAGTTTAGTGATAATGTTCATAAGAGTTACTGATGTATTAATCGGTTGCTACAATTACTGTTCAACAAAATAGTTTATAAAGAACATAATTATTACAGCGCTTATAATGAAGAAACATATTAAAACGCTGTAAGCTAAAATGTTTTTTCAATCCAAGCAATACCTCAAATAGGTAATAATTATCACTATCTGTTTAACCTTTCGCAATTTTATTAATGATGCTTTGAATTTTGCACCGTTGTATAAATTGCAGAAGGGTTGCATACAACGTTCAGGGCTTTGCGATGTTGGGGGATTTGAAAATCGT
>JBKJPN010000213.1:0-7119 GCA_046595125.1 Ferruginibacter sp. | reverse complement strand
TTAGGAGTTGCATCTAACGCAATCATCATGGCATCAATACCTGTTTGATCGGCAACATCCCAACCCAATAAATTATCGGCTAAAATTGTATTTATATTTTTAACTGCTTTTAATACTCCCTTGCCTCCGTACAGTTTTTTATTACCATCTCGCAGCTCCACTGCTTCATGTATTCCTGTGCTGGCGCCACTTGGCACGGCTGCACGGCCCAAACATTCGTTCTCTGTTAAAATGTCAACTTCAACTGTTGGGTTACCACGACTGTCTAAAATCTGGCGGGCATGAATGGAGGCGATGTAGCTCATAATATAGTTTGTAGTTTTTGGTTTATTGTTTGTTGTTGTCCGTCAAAGTTCTGAAAATATCTTCTAAGTTCCCAACCGACTCACTTTGCAGGGAAATGATATTGAGATTTTTATTTAAAGTTATTTCTATTAATTTTCTTTTAAGGCTGTCGGCATCATCTGTTTTAAATAACCAAGTATTTGCATTTAGTTGTTTGATGTTCTGAATGCCGTCAAACATATGTTCTTTTACAACTTCCTTTATCTCCAGCCTTAATTCGTTGAAATGCTTGTTACCAATCAGCGTACTGAGTTTATCATCTGCCACTATTTTTCCTTTGTTGATGATGATTACCCGGTCGCAAATGGCCTGCACTTCCTGTAAAATATGTGACGAGAAGAGAACCGTTTTATTTTCACCAAGTCTTTTTATCACATCTCGTATTTCAACAATCTGATTGGGGTCTAATCCGCTGGTGGGTTCATCCAGTATCAATACTTCGGGGTCGTGTATTAATGCAGCAGCTAAGCCAACACGCTGTTTGTAACCCTTGCTTAACTGCCCAATTTTTTTATTGGCTTCAACAGTAAGGCCAACGGTCTTAATCACTTCTTCTATCTTTTCTTTTTTATTTTTTACAGCATGTATATTGGTGATGAAATCAATATACTCTCTCACATACATATCATAATACAAAGGATTAGCCTCGGGCAAATAACCAATCATCTTTTTTGTTTCGTTGCTATTGTTATCTACCGGAATGCCGCAAACGGTTACTGTGCCTGCTTTTGAAGGGATGTACCCGGTAATAATTTTCATGGTGGTTGATTTACCTGCACCATTGGGCCCTAGGAAACCAACGATTTCTCCTTTTTCTATGTTAAATGAAATATCATCAACCGCTTTTTGTGCGCCGTATGTTTTGGTAAGATTGTTTACTGTTATCGACATGCAAATTATTGTACTGCAAAAATAAAAAACGCCGGGTGGAAAACCCGACGTTCAATTTAAACTTCTGTTATTTATTTTCCCCGCTTTTATTGTCGGGGTTGTTATTTGTTCGCTGATTGGGATTTTGTCCACGCTGGCGGTTCGGATTATTGTTTCTGTTGCCCGAGTTCTGCGAACGATTACGGTTCCCTTGGTTGCCGCCTCTGTTTTGTTGATTTCCACCGCCCTGCTGACCCCCGCCACCCTGTTGGTTGGCTCCGCCGCCTGGCTGATTTTGGGAACGGGTAGGCTGATTATCTCCGTTGCCTCTGTTTCCTTGATTGCTACCACCAGTTCTGTTGGGTTGATTGCCTTCGTTACTACCTTGCTGACGATTTTGATTTTGTCCGCCTTGCTGTTGCCCCTGACCACGGCCTCTGCTTCTTTGCGGCTGGTTACCGCCTCTTTCCTGGTCTCTTCTTTTACGGCTGGTTTTCTCCAAACTTTTTAAACTTATCTGTCCAACCACGTCGGCATAAGTTGGTTCAATTTCTTTTGGTTTGCTGCTTACCACTTCAACCGGTTCTAAATCTGCCGGACGAATACCCTGCTTGTTTAATTCTTTTATTTTTTTAACCCGCTCAATCGTTAACGGATATTGTTTGTTGCTGTCGGGCATGGTGTACCACATCAGATTGCGAAAAATATCTTTCTTCACCAAAAAGGCACGGCTTTTTTCCATTTCAATCATATCGGCATCGTTGGGGAAAAACTGCAAAGCATCCATGTATGTATCCAGCTCGTAATTTAAACAGCATTTCAGGCGGCCGCATTGTCCGCTTAATTTGGTTTGATTGATGCTTAAATTTTGATAACGTGCTGTGTTGGTATTTACACTTTTAAAATCGGTAAGCCAACTGCTGCAGCAAAGCTCACGGCCGCAACTGCCTATTCCGCCTACTTTTCCGGCTTCTTGTCGGGCACCAATCTGGCGCATTTCTACCTTTACTTTAAATTCGGTAGCGTATAATTTTATAAGTTCTCTAAAATCAACACGATCATCGGCAATATAAAAAAAAGTTGCTTTGCGACTATCGGCCTGTACTTCCACTTCGGCCATTTTAAGTTCCAGTTTTAACTGGCGGGCCATGGCCCGGCTGCGTATGAGTACATGAGCCTCACGTGCTTTCGATTCTAGCATTTTAGAAATATCTACATCGGTAGCACGGCGTAAAACTTTTTTTATATCCGGACTTTTTTCATCAATCCGGTGTTTTTTTAATTGCAAACGAACTAATTCACCAGTCACATTTACCATACCCACATCAAAACCGCTCACACCTTCCACGGCTATCATGTCGCCTTTTTCGTAATGATGCAAGGTTGTATTTCTGAAAAAATCTTTACGGCTGCCGTTGTTAAAACTTACTTCAATAACGCGGCATCCACTTTCGGGGTCGCTAAAGGGCAGATTAGCCAGCCAGTCGTGTACATTCATACGGTTACAACCTCCGCTTGAGCAACTTCCATGGCTTTGGCAACCACCTGGTGCTCCGTCTTTTGAGGTTCCGCAACCTCCGCTTCCACATCCCATATTTTGAGTTATTATAAATTAAAAAAAAGGGAGGAAATTTTTATGAGCCAGGCGGCAGAATTACTATGATGCTTCATTGGCGTCGCACTCTTGTACTTTATTATTTCTATTCAGCAAATAAAGTTCCATATTAAGCGAAGTCGAAATATGGTATGTTGTACAAGTGAGTGACACAATCCCGATAAATATCGGGAATGAATATGGTTGAAAAAGCTGGTATCAAAATATATAATACACAAACATCAACTCAAATCAGTAATTTCTGTTCCTCTGCTCTGTTCCTCATTAACTTACCAAAATTAACGATTTGTTGTTAATAATGTGGTATAACCTGATGGAAAGGGCATGAAAGAGCATTTTTGCGTTGGCATTACGCTCAATATAGTAGCTGGCTTTGTTTAATTCGTTGATGATAGCCTCTTGTTGGCTGAGGTTGCAGAGTTTGTTTAGGCGTATGGCAAAGTCGGCGTTCGATGAACGATGTTCTGTGTTCGACTGCTCCATCACCCTAAATCTTATCGCATCTTCTAGCAGGTGAATAAAATATCGGAGAAACTGTTTTTGTTTTTCACGACCAAGCTTGGCGGTATCATCAATCCATTTTACCTGGGCAACAGGGCCGGTGCGAATGACGGCGTTCAACCATTCTCTTAACATGAGCTCCCAATCATCGTCGGCATGTTGTAATAATTGCAGCGCCTCACGATAATTGCCTTCGGTTACGGCGGCAATTTGCTGCGCTTTTTCCAGGGCCACGCCGGCGTTCAGTTCCAGCGACGCTTCTACTTCCAGATTGGTGAGCATGGGAATTTTTACCAATTGGGTCCTTGATAATATCGTTGGTAGAATTAAGTCTTCATTCTCAGCAACTAAAAGGAATAAGGTATTTGCCGGTGGCTCTTCTATTAGTTTTAATAATTTGTTTCCTTCCTTGCCTAAAAACTCTGGCATCCACATGATGAGTATTTTGTATTCACTCTCAAAACTTTTTAAATTTAGTTTTCGGATGATGTCGTTACACTCATGTGCAGTAATATTTCCCTGTTTGTTTTCGGCACCAATAAATTGTAACCAATCGTAAATATTACCGTAAGGATTTGTATTGATGAACTCACGCCATTCTTTTATAAAATCGGTACTAATGGGTTTATCGCCACTTTTTCGGCTAATGACTGGGTATGAAAAATGGATATCGGGATGAATCAGTTCGTTTGCTTTTTTGCAGGCGGGGCAGAGGCCGCAAGAATCAGCCTCCCCGCCCCCCAAAGGAGGGAGTTGAGCAGCAGGCTCGTCATTTTCGAAGAGTCCTAAAGCCCCTCCTTTGGAGGGGTTTGGGGAGGCAATTTTTTCGCATACAATGTATTGTGCGAATGCCAAAGCAAGTTGTAATGCACCGTTGCCTTCCTTTCCTAAAAACAGTAAAGCATGGCTCAGCCTGTTTTGCTGAATCATGTGAACCAGTTGCTCTTTGGTTTCTTTTTGCCCCGTGATGGAATGGAATTGCATGAGTGCAAATATAGTTGAAGTGGTTTGAGTTGAAAACTCAAAACCAAAGCGTGCTCGTCAGAGACGAGGACGAGAAAAAAACGGCGCCGTATAGAATATGCGGCGCCGATAATTTTTTTTATGGGGAGGTTATAACTTACTCGTTATCTCCTCACTCATCGGTTTTACCTTACTTGGATAATAACTCAAAAGCTTGCCGTTTTCATCCAATAAAAATTTTCCAAAGTTCCAGCCAACCTCAGCATCCAAAACGCCGTTTTGTGCTTTATTACAAAGCCACTGATAAATTGGGGCCATGTCATCGCCCTTTACTGATATTTTAGCCGCCATGGGAAAGGTAACACCATAGTTCTTTTTGCAGAACTCTTGTATTTCAACTGCAGAGCCAGGTTCTTGTCCGCCAAAATTGTTGGCTGGGAAACCTATGATAACCAGCTTGTCTTTATAGGTATCGTATAGTTTTTGTAATCCTTCGTATTGAGGAGTATAACCACATTTGCTGGCCGTGTTTACAATCAGTATTTTCTTTCCTTTAAAGGTCGAAAAATCTATTGTTCCGCCTTCAAGCCCTGCAACTTTAAAATCATAAATGGATTTTTCGGCAACTATTTTCGGCGGGTTGAAATTTGTTTTGTCCATTCCTGTATCGTTGGTTTCCGTTGTTTGCAAATTGCAGGAAAGTAAAACTGCGCTAATTGCTAATAATTTAATCATCTTATAATTGGTTTATTTAGTGTGTAACAAAATTTGTAAAGAATTGTTTGCATATAACAGTAAAACTTATTGTCGTTCGTAGCAACCCAAATCTGGCAGACCAACATTTCGGGGTTTATCGGCCAGATCTTTTGGGAAGCTGGTTAATACCCCGGCATTAATGCCCGGTGCAACAGCGTTTTTGGTGATCCTGAAATCGAAAATGTTTTTGGTTACATTAATACTGTCGAAAGCAGGTTCTCCATTTTGAATATTATTGCTTAAGGTGCTGTTGGAAGGTGCAGTTAAACCACGATAAATATTATTCTGAAACAAAACAATAAAAGTATTGGTGCCTTGCTTAGTAACCATAAGTTCATCTTTTACAATACCATCATCGCCCCAAAAAATATTATTGCGGAAAACGGCATTTAAATCGGCAGTTAAGTTGCCGCCAGCCTGAACCAAAAAATTAGTTACGCTGAGTACCGGATTTTTATGCGTTAAGTAGTTGGTTGAATATGCCGCCACCGTGCAATGTGTAAAATTGTAAATACCGCCGTAGCTAATACTAATGTTACTGCTGCAATTGCTTATTAAACTGTTATCGGCCTGCAGACTGCTGTTTACACAAAGAATACCGGCATCATAAGCATTGTCAACAATGCATTGGTGCAAAATAACTTTTGGGTTAGCATTGATGGATGGTTTTTCGGTAACAATAGCCTGGTAGGCATTCTTTACAACTGCGTAAGTAAGCACATTGTTTTTGCTGCTGCCACGGAAATAAATACCGGGCCAGCTTGCAGGCAGGTCTTTGTATCCTTCATCTAGTCTGTCGCCAGTGAATAAAACATTGGAGGCCTTGGTTCCGTTAACTATCAGCGTGCCATCAACAATAAATGGCGCATCGGCATGAGAATATATTTTGCACCCGGGTTGAATGGTCAATGAAGCGGTCGTGTCAATTTTAACACTGCCAAGTATAACATACGGCAGATTATTTGTCCAAATTACATTGCCGCTGATAACTCTATTGCGTAAAAAGTTTGCATTTTGCCCAAATGCCTGTAATTGCACATAACGATTTTTGCCGTTGTAGTTTATTAAAATACTATCGCTAACAATGAAGGGGAGGTTAGCTGCATTGGGATTAATGGTTACCGATACAAAAACATAAATGCTGTCGTTGGCATTAATAACCAAGTCGTTTACTTCGGTTGTTGCGGTGCCATCTACATTCATTTTATAGGCAGAGGTTGTGCCACCCATTAACTTTACTTTACTTAAGCGGAGCTTTTGGTTATTTTCGTTGATGATTTTGAATGATTTGGTGATGGAGCCAGTTGTAGTAAAAACGGTATCGTACTTTAATGTGTCGGCAGTTATGTTAAGTCTGGCAAATTCACTGGTAATAAAAGAATCTTTTTTGCAGGAGGCTAGGAGGAATAGGCAAAGGGCAATAGGCAATAGGCAAAAAAATAAATGCGATTTCTTCATTTTTCAAATTTAGACTACTAAATACAAACGGCAAACTATTTGGGTGCATAGGCCAAAGTGGCTACACTCAGTTTCACACCCGGTACCCCCAGGATTATAGCGCCACAGGCTTCTAATGTTGCTCCGGTTGTTACCACATCATCAACCAATAAAAGATGTTTGCCGACTAGCTCATTTTCTTTTGCAACCTTAAAACTGTCTTTTACATTTTCCCAACGCTCGGTGCGGTGTTTACGGGTTTGGGTTTCGGTGGCGTGTTGCCTGATGACATACTTATTATATACAGGTATATTCATCACCGAAGACATGCCATCGCAGATTACTGCTGCCTGGTTGTAACCACGTTTGTGTTCTTTATCGGCGTAAAGTGGCAACGGTATCAGTGCATCAACATCTTTAAAACGGTCGCTTTTTAAAAGTGACTTTCCCATCAGCTCGCCTAGATAAAAACCAATTTTGGTATCGCCCTTGTATTTAAACTGATGGATGAGATGCTGTATTAAAAACTCTTTGGAAAAATAAAACTGGCTGGAGGCAGCCTGTAAAGGAATCCTGCCCCAAAAGTATTTTTCAACCGGGTTACTGGCAAGGTTTGCAAAATTGGTATGCGG